>NZ_JBIMPP010000008.1:0-180448 GCF_043906805.1 Actinomadura sp. SCN-SB
AGCACCTGCTCTCCGCGCTGCCCTGACGAGCTGTAGGCGTTGTGCGGGGCCAGGTAGCCCAGGGTGTTGTAGCCCCAGTAGTTGGTCAGGCCGCGCGCGACCAGGGCGTGCTCGGGGACGAACTGGTGCACCGGCATCAGCTCGACCGCCGTCACCCCCAGATCGGTGAAATGGTCGATCATCACCGGGTGGGCCAGCGCCGCGTAGGTGCCGCGCTGCTCCTCGGGGATCGCCGGGTGCAGCCGGGTCAGCCCCTTCACGTGCGCCTCGTAGATGAGGCTCTCGTGGTACGGGATGCGCGGCGGCCGGTCGTCCCCCCAGTCGAAGAACGGGTTCACCACCACGTTCTTGGGCATGTGGGGCGCGCTGTCGTCGGTGTTCAGGACGTCCGGGTCGGAGAACCGGTAGGAGAACAGCGACTCGTGCCACCGGATCGCGCCCTCGACGGCCTTGGCGTATGGGTCGAGCACGAGCTTGGACGGGTTGCACCGATGGCCCTCACGCGGCTCGTACGGGCCGTGCACGCGGTAGCCGTACCGCTGGCCTGGGCCGACGCCCGGCAGGTAGCCGTGCCAGACGAACCCGTCGACCTCCGGCAGGGCGATGCGCCGCTCCCGCCCCTCGTCGTCGAACAGGCACAGCTCCACCCGCTGCGCGACCTCGGAGAACAGGGCGAAGTTGGTCCCGGTGCCGTCCCATGTGGCGCCCAGGGGGTACGCCTCACCGGGCCACACCTCCTGCATCTGTTCACCTCTCGGCTCCGTCGTGGCGTGAGCCTTTGATTCCTACCCGCCTGCCTGTGGCACGGTACACCCCGGCCAGGCGAACTCCGCCCACACGACGGTGCCGGACCCGCGGCGCTCGGCTCCCCAGGCCAGGCTGAGGGCGTCCACCACTTGTAGCCCGCGCCCGCTCTCGCCGTCGTCGCCGGGGCGGGTGAGCCGCGGCGTGCCGGGCCCGCCCTGGTCGGCCAGCTCAAGCCGGAGCATCCCGTCGCCGGTGAGGAAGGTCATGGTGACATGGCCGTAGCCGTTCTCGCGGGACAGATGCCCGGACCGGGAGTGCCGGACGGCGTTGGTGAACAGTTCACTGGCCACGACGGTGAGCTCGTACAGGCCGGGGAAGCCGGGGCCGAGGAGGGCACGCGCGTACCGGCGCACCAGGCACGCGGCCGGCTCGATGCCGGGAAGGACGACGGAGCCGAGGACGGTGAGGGGGAGGTCCAGGGGAACGTCTTCCGCTTGGGATGACACGCGCCGTCTCCTTTCCGTGAGCGGGCTCCTGTGAGGGACCGGCCCACCACGAAGTACGTCCGCCCGGGGGGTTCGCGTCGCGTCGGAGGCCGAAAACTTCCGTCTATGCGGACCCTGCCGTCTCTTGACATCAAGATGACTGCGCGGAGAACCGGCCGTCCCTTGCGTCACTTCCAACGATCTGCGTCACTCCAGACGATCTCGTCCCCGGAGCGCTCATCCGTGGGCCGCAGCCCGGCGCGGCGGGCGACGGCGGCCGACGCCAGGTTGTCCGGGTGGATGCTGGCGACGATGTCGCGGACGCCGTTGCGGCCCAGCCAGTCCACCAGGCCGCGCGCGGCCTCGGTCGCGAAGCCGAACCCCTGGTAGGGCATCCCGATCACCCATGCCACCGCGGCGCGGGGACCGCCGTCCCCGGACGTCACCGTGGCCTGGACGGTGCCCACGGCCTGCCCGTCCCGGCGGCGGCGCACGATCCAGTTGAGCCAGCGCTCCCCATAGTAGGGGGAGGGGCCGGTGACCAGGTGCTCGTACCTGGCGCGCAGCTCCTCCAGCGTGAGCGGTTCGCCGCCGATGTAGCGGTGGAGCCGGATGTCGTCGAGGACCGCCGCCATCTCCTCGGCGTGGTGGGCGCCCAGCGGTTCCAGCCGCAGGCGCGTCGTCTCGATGGTCTTCGTGGTCCCGTCCCCGCCCTGTCACCGTCAGATCGTCTGCACCGCGAGCCGCCGGGTCCACGGTCCTTCCGGGTGACGCCGGGGGTCCACCCACAGCGCGGGCTGGGCACGGCGGTACACGCCGCCGGTCCCCGCGTCCCAGGGGAAGAGGCCCTGCGGGTCCGGCCACACTACCTGGAGGAACGGGATGGGGGTGCGCCGGTAGAACGCCAGGGCACCGCCGAAGGCGGCCTCGTGCCAGAGCGGGTCGGCGGCGCGGAACACCACCGGCCAGCCGCGCAGGACGTCCTCGCGCCGCTCGCCGTCGCCGGGCGCCCGTCCCTCGGCGGCCTGCCGTCCGAGCGTGTTGAGGATCTCCTCCATCTCGTAGACGTCGCCGCCGAACATCGCCAGCTCGGGGGAGTCGTGACTGTGCCAGAGCCCAATGGTGTAGGCCCAGCCGGGGCCGGCGTCGGTGGCGGGGATCAGTACCACGCTCCAGCCGTACTGGGTGACGTGGACGATCGTGCGGAGCTGGAAGTTGTCGAGCCGGTCGCGGTCGCCGTAGTCATGGCAGATGATGCAGGCGCATGCGGGACGGCCGTCGGGCATGTCGTCAAGCTTACGGCGGGTTGATCGCCGGTCGCCGATCAGCGTCCCCGCGGCGGCCGGACCCCGCGGAGCGGGGTGCAACTTTCGTCGAAAGTGGCAGGTCAGCGCTTTGGCAGCGCCGGCGCCGCCGTCAGGACGTTCCCGTCGTGGAAGCCGAAGGCCGCCCCCTCGGAACGGTACAAATCCGCGTAGGTCTCCACCCGGTCCCGATCCAGCTCGATACCCAGACCCGGCCCCGTGGGCACAGGAATCTCACCGTTGAGATAGCCGTCCACCCCACCGCCGAAGCCCCGGGTGACGTCCCCCGCGAGCAGCGCCGCGTACCCCTGGTTGGCGTACCGGAAGGTGGGGGTCGCGGCGATGACATGGACGGCGGCGGCCAAGGCCACCCCCAGCTCGCCCAGGCTGTGCTTGACCACCGGCAGGCCGGCGGCCTCGCAGATGCCGGCCGAGCGCTTGAGGTTGAGCAGGCCGCCGTCCATCTGGCTGTCCGCCGACAGCGCGTCGGCGGCGCCCGCGCGGATCACGGCGAGCTGGTCCTGCCGGGTCCAGCTCGCCTCGTTGGCCAGCAGCGGCGTGCCCACCCTGGCGCGCACGTAGGCCATCTCGTCGAGGTTGCGCCCCGACACCGGCTGCTCGACCAGCTCCAGCCCGTACCGCTCCAGCTCCCTGATCATCCGGATCGCGGTGCCCGGCGACCACGCCTCGTTGGAGTCCACCCGCAGCAGCGCGTCCGGCCCCGCCCCCGAGCGCAGCGCCTCCACCCGTTCCAGGTCGCGCCGCGGGTCGTCGGCGCCGACCTTCAGGTAGCAGGTGGAGAAGCCGGCCGCCGTCGCCAGCTTGGCCTCGGCCTCCACCTCGGCGGGCTCGGCGCGGGCCACGTAGTAGAAGAACTCGACGCCGTTCCGGAACCGGCCGCCGAACAGGTTCACCAGCGGCTGCCCGCTCACCTTGCCCAGGATGTCCCAGCACGCCGTCTCCACCGCGGCGATGGCCGGGCTGGTCATCTTGACGTGATGCCAGGTGCCGACCAGGTCGAGCCGGCGGACCAGCGCCTCGATCCGCAGCGGGTCCGCGCCCACCACCAGCGGCTCGATGCCGCGCAGCACCGCCAGCACCACGTCCGCCGACGGGTAGGCCGACGCCTCGCCCAGGCCGGTGACGCCCTCGTCGGTCTCCACCTCGATCAGGACGCTCACCTGGCCGCGGCGGCGCCCGAACGCCCAGATCTCGTCGGTGCGGAACGGCACCGCCACCGGGGTGGCGCGCAGCGCGGTGATGCGCATGGGTCCCTCCTGCTGTGAGGTCACGGTTCAGGGGTCAGGCCGCGACCAGCAGGCCGCGGGACATGCCGGTGAGCAGTTCGGCTCCGGTGTCGGTCACCAGCGCGGTGTCGGAGAGGGCGTGCCCGGCGGGACGGGTCACCCACGACATCAGGTGGAAGGTCATCCCCGCGACGATCTCCGTACGCCCGTCCGGCCGGATGCCCAGCACCTCGCCGCCGCCCACCCAGCTCGGCGGGAACCCGATCCCCACCAGGTAGCCGCAGTGGTGCCGGGACGGCCGGGCGCCGGACGAGCGGGCCGCGACCGCGCGCCGCCACGCCGCGTACACCTCGCCGGTCAGGGCGCCGGGCCGCAGCGCCTCCAGCGCCGCCTCGAACCCGGCGGACGCGGCGGCGTGCGCCTCCCGTCCCTCGTCCGGGACGTCCCCCAGGTACAGGGTGCGGCTCATGGGCGCGTGGTAGCGGCGGACGCATCCCGACAGCTCGATGAACAGGCCGTCGCCCTCGCGCAGCTCGCGCTCGCCCCAGGAGACGTGCTCCTGGTCCAGCATCGACAGCGGGCGGATCAGCGGCTCGAACCCCGGCTGCTGGCCGCCCGACGCGTACATCGCGTGCCAGATCGCCGTGGCCACCTGCCGCTCGGCCACCCCGGGACGGGCGGTCGCGAGCCCGGCGTCCATGGCCGCCCGCGACACCCGCGCCGCCGCCCGCGTGTGCTCCACCTCGGCGGGGGACTTGACCGCGCGCATCTCCGCCAGCATCGCCGTGGCGTCCAGCCACCCGCGGTGCCGCAGCGCCAGCCGCAGCCTGCCCCGGATGGACGGCGGGAAGAACATCGACTCGTCCTCGATCGCCAGCGATCCGCCGCGGGGGACCAGTTCGGCGATGGCGGCCGTCGCGGCCACCGCCGGGTCCTCGCCGTCGTGGAAGGTCAGATGGCGGCACCACGGCAGCTGGGCGCGCACGGTGGCGCGTTCCATGTCCCGCGTCACCACGATCGGCGCCCCCTCGGCCGGCACGACCAGCAGCGTGAACGCGAAGTAGCCGAGATGGTCGAGACCGGTCAGGTAGTAGATGTTCTCCGGGCTGGCCACGGCGACCGCCCCGATGCCGCGCGCCGCCATCCTCGCGCGCAGCCCCGCGATCCTCGTGCCGTGCTCGATGCCGCCCGCCGCGGCGGTGAAAGGCGCCGCGACCTGCGAGGTCTCCGCTGTCATGGGACCAGGGTGCGGCACCGGGACCGCTCAGCACCAGTAACGATTTCTGCTGTGGATCGTTAATCTGACTACATGTTCGACGTGCATCGTCTGCGGCTTCTGCGCGAGCTGTCCAGGCACGGGACGATCGCGGAGACGGCGCGGACGTGCTCGCTGACGCCCTCCGCGGTCTCACAGCAGCTCTCGGCCCTGGAACGGGAGGTGGGCACGCCGCTGTTCCTCCGCGACGGCCGCCGGCTGGCGTTCACCGAGGCGGCCCGCGTCCTGGTCGAGCACACCGAGCGGATCCTCGCCGAGCTGGAGGAGGCCCGCGCGCACGTCGCGGAGCTCACCTCCGCCGTGGGCGGCACGCTGCGGCTCGGCGCCTTCCCGACCGCCGCCCGCGCCCTGGTGCCCACCGCCCTGGCCCGCTGCAAGGAGGCCCACCCCGACCTGCGCGTCCGGCTGTCCGAGCACGAGACCGAAGGCGCGATCAAGGCCCTCACGTCGGGCCGCCTCGACGCCGCGCTCATCTACGAGTACAACCTGCTGCCCAAGGTCCGCGAGACCGGCATCGAGACCGACGTCCTGTTCCGCGAGCCGTTGCTGGCGCTGGTCCCCGCCGATCTGCACACCGGGCCGGTGACGCTGTCGGAGCTGGCCGACCAGCCCTGGATCGCCGCCCACAGCGACGACGCCCTGCACTCCATGTTCGAGCGCGCCTGCGGCCTCGCCGGGTTCGCGCCCCGCGTCGAGTACACCAGCAACGACTACACCGTGATCTTCGCGCTGGTCCGCGCCGGACTCGGGGTGGCGCTGGTGCCGCGGCTCGCCGTGGAGGCGGCCGAGGGCGGCAGCCACCTGTGCGAGATCGCCGACCTCCAACTGTCCCGGACGGTGGCCGTCGCGGTCAGGGCGGGCAGCCGCCGCAACCCGCCGATCGCCGTCGTGCTGCGAGAGCTCAGGCATGCCGCGCACACCCTGTCGAGGGACCTCGCGCACCCGCCCGAGCCGGTCGTCAGCGACGGGGGCTGACGTCGATCAGCACGCCGGGGTTGAGGACGCCGTGCGGGTCGAGCGCCTCCTTGGCGGCGCGCAGGGCGAGCGCGAACGGCTCGGGACGCTGCCGGTCGTACCCGGGACGGTGGTCGCGGCCCACGGCGTGGTGGTGGGTGATGGTGGCGCCGTGCGCGGCCAGCAGCTCGGACGCCGCCGCCTTGAGCTCGTCCCACATGGCGAGCTCGTCCCCCCGGCGGCCGGCCGCCACGACGGTGAAGTAGGGGGCGGCGCCATCGGGGTAGGCGTGCGTCAGCCGGCAGTTGACCAGCCCCTCCGCGCCGGTGACCTCGCGGATCGCGGCGCCGACGCCGGCGCGCACCGCCTCGTACAGGGCGGGGAGCCGGTCCCAGGTGCAGGCGGTCTCGAAGGTCTCGACGACGGCGCTCATCCTGGCCATGCCGTCCCGCTGGTACGGCATCCGCAGGAACGCCGAACGCCAGGAGTCCACGGCCCGGTCGCGTCCCGCGCGGCGCTCGGCGGGCGTGCCGCCGTGCGCGCGGGCGATCTCGACGGCCTCCTCCAGCCTCCCCTCGACCGGGACGCGGGCCGACTCGAAGCCGAGCACGAGCACCGCCCGGCCGTCCCGTCCGGCGCCCGACATGGCGGCCTCGCCGGGGTCCAGCAGCCGGCAGTTCGCCGGGTTCAGGCCCGCCTGGACGATCGCCCGCACCGCCTCGGCGCCCGCCGCGAACGAGCCGAAGGCCACCGACGCCGACGCCTTGCGGTCCGGCCGGTCCTGGAGCCGCATCCACGCCTCGGTGATGATCCCGAGCGTCCCCTCCGAGCCCAGGAACAGCCGGTCGGGTGAGGGGCCGGCGCCCGAGGCGGGCAGCCTCCAGGACTCGCCGACGCCCGCCGGGGTCACCACCCGCAGCGACTCGGCGAAGTCGTCGATGTGGGTGCGCAGCGTCGCGTAGTGGCCGCCCGACCGGGTGGCCAGCCAGCCGCCGAGCGTGGAGAACTCGAAGCTCTGCGGGAAGTGCCGCAGCGTGAGCCCGTACGGCCTGAGCTGATCCTCCAGGTGCGGGCCGAGCACCCCGGCCTGGACGCGGGCGGCCCGGCTGACCTCGTCCACTTCCAGCACCTTGTCCAGCCGGGTCAGGTCGAGGGACATCACCGCCTCGTGCGCGTCGCCGCGATACTCCACGCCGCCGACCACCGAGCTGCCGCCCCCGTACGGGACGACCGCCGTGCCCGTCGCGCCCGCCCAGTCCAGCAGATCCACCACGTCCCGTTCGCGGGCGGGACGCGCCACCAGGTCCGGCACGCGGCCGAGGTCGCCGCGCAGCGCCCGCACCACGTCCCGGTACGCCTTCCCGAGCGCGTGCGAGGCCCGGTCGTCCGGCGCCGTGGAGACCAGCGGCGCGAGCGACGCGGGAGGCGACACCCGCGGCTCGGGCAGCCTCAGGTCGCCGACGTCCGGCACCGGCAGGGGACGGGACGGCAGGCCGGGCAGCAGCGCGCCCAGCGCCACGCACTCCTCGTCCGTCATCGCGTCCTCGGCCCAGCCCCAGCCCCACCAGGACCGCGTCTTCGCATCGCTCACGCCCGCATCCTGGCACCGCGCGGGCGGCGGCGTGAAGGGACGACCGGGCCGCTACGAGGGACCCGCGCCCGAGGGACCCCTCCGGTGGCTTGGGCCGCGACGGCCGTCCCGTACCCTGGTGGCCGGGCCGCGGGCGGCGGGCCGGTTCCTCCTGAAGGGCCGGAGCGATCTCGTCCCCGCGGCGGATTGTCCAATGACCGTGAGGGCATACCTTCTGAGACATGAGTCAGCCCACCCCGCAGCCGGGGAGACGGTCGCAGGAGCCCCGGTCGCAGCTCCCACCGGACGCCCCCCGGCACCGTGCCGCGGGAGCGGTGCGCGCCTCCGACGCCGAGCGTGAGGCGGCCGTCGAGCGACTGCGGGTGGCCTCCGTCGAGGGACGGCTGACCTTCGAGGAGCTCGCCGAGCGTACCGAGGCGGCCTACCTGGCCGTCACCCGCGGCGACCTGGACGCCGTCACCGCCGACCTGCCCGGCATGGGCGCGCCCGGCGCCGCCC
The DNA here is from genome assembly GCF_043906805.1 of Actinomadura sp. SCN-SB. NCBI lineage: Bacteria > Bacillati > Actinomycetota > Actinomycetes > Streptosporangiales > Thermomonosporaceae > Actinomadura > Actinomadura sp. SCN-SB. The sequence continues at coordinate 8,103 of NZ_JBIMPP010000008.1, forward strand.
CCGCGCCCGCCCAGGTGCGGCGGCGCTTCGCCGCGATCATGGGCGACTGCACCGAGCGCATCATCGGCCGCGTCGAGCAGGAGCTGGAGGCGCTGGCGGTGATGGGCGACGTCGTCCTCGACCTGCGCGGCGCCCAGGTCCCCAGCGGCGAGGTCAACCTGATCGCCACCGCCGTCATGGGCGACGTGAAGGTGATCGTCCCGGACGGCGTCGTGGTGGAGATGAACGGCTACTGCGTCCTGGGCGAGCGCAAGGTGATGGTCCGCGAGGCCGGGTCCGGCGCCCGCGTCCCCGTCGTCCGCATCCGCGCCAACGTGATCATGGGCGATGTGAAGATCGTCGACGACGAGCACCACAACCCCGTCCGGCGGGCCATCGCCGACTGGTGGGAACAGCGCAAGACCGGACGCGACCAGCACGGGAAAGACCGGCGCGGCAAAGACTAACGCCGAGGGTGCCTGCGCGAGGCGTCGCCTCGTTCGGCCGCGCGGACGCCCTCCTCGTCGGGCGGCAGCGTGTCGGCGGCGTCGGCCCTCACCCCGGGAACACCGGTGCCGCTGACCTCGTCCCTCCGGCGGGCCGCGGCCTCGTCCCGTGGGACGACGGTACGGCCGCGCGCGTCCTCATCCCTGGTGACAGGCGCGAAACGCTTGTCATGCGTCTGTTCGGGCTCGTGCCCCGGATCCTCGCGATCGGCCATGACAACCGCATACCCGGATCGCCGCGAACATGCGGATCGAGGCGGCGGACCGGTCAGACGGCCGTGGCCCGGTCGCCCGCCGTGAGGGCCTCCGCGTAGCGCAGCGCCACCAGGTCGGCCACCTCCGGGGCGGCGCCCAGGACGTCGGACACCGCCGCCGCCCCCGCCTCCAGGGACTCGGCACGGACCTTGTCGGCGAAGTGACCGGGAGCCAGGAAGTACGAGGCCACGACGACACGGGGAGCGCCGGCGCCGTACAGCTCCCGCACGGCCGTGGCGGGGTCGGGCCGCGCGGCGGAGGCGTAGGCCGGGACGACCCTGTACCAGCCGCGGGCGCGCCACTCCCGGGCCATCCGCCCGATGGTGGCGTTCGCGGACGCGTCGCTGGACCCGGCCGACACCAGCACCACGGCGGTGCCCGGGTCGCCGATCTCCACGCCCGCCTCGGCCAGCCGGCGCTCCAGCGCCGCCGTCAGCAGCGGATGCGGCCCCAGCGTGGCGGCCGTGCGCAGCCCCAGCAGCGGATGGCGCCGCCGCACCCGCGCCAGCACACCCGGGATGTCGCTCTTGCTGTGGTACGCGGCCGTCAGCAGCAGCGGCAGCACCACCGCGTCCGACGTCCCCCGCGAGGCGAGCCCGTCCAGGACGCGGCCCGGCGTGGGCGGGGCGTGGTCGAGGAAGGAGGTCAGCACGGGCACGTCCGGCCGCCGTGCCCGCACGGCCGACAGCAACTCCTCCACGGTGGCGGCGGCACGCGGGTCCTTGCTCCCGTGCGCCACCGCGACCATGGGCGGCGAGGTCACAGGTGAATGCCGCATTCGGTCTTGCCCATCCCCGCCCAGCGCCCGCTGCGCGGGTCCTCGCCCGGCGCGACGGGACGGGTGCAGGGCTTGCAGCCGATCGAGGGGTAGCCGTCGTAGTGCAGCGGGTTCACGATCACGCCGTTGTCGGCGATGTAGTTGTCCATGTCCTCCTGGGACCAGTCCAGGATCGGGTTCACCTTCACCATGGAGCGCTTGCGGTCCCACTCGACGACCTTGCGGTCGCGGCGGCTGGAGGTCTCGTCCCGGCGGATCCCGCTGAACCAGGCCATGTAGCCCTCCAGCGCCCGGCCCAGCGGCTCCACCTTGCGCAGGTGGCAGCACAGGTCGGGGTTGCGGCCGTACAGGCGGGGCCCCAGTGCCTCGTCCTGCTCCTCGACCGTGCGGGACGGCGTCACGTTGATCACGTTCACCGGGTACACCGACTCCACCGCGTCCCGGGTGCCGATGGTCTCGGCGAAGTGGTAGCCGGTGTCGACGAACAGCACGTCGATGCCCGGCTTGACCTTCGACACCAGGTGGATCAGCGCGGCGTCCGACATCGAGGAGGTCAGGCAGATCCGGTCGCCGAACGTGGCCGCGGCCCACCGGACGACCTCCAGCGGGGAGGCGCCTTCCAGGGCCGCCGAGGCCGATTCCACGATGTCTTCCAGGTCGAGGGTCGGTCTGTCGGTCTCCAGCAGCGTCACCGAAGGCTCTCCTTGCTTTCACGGGCGGCGGTGGTCCGGGGGGATCCCACACCGAGGAAACTCAGCGAGAAGGAACGGACGCAGCCACGGCAGAACCACGCCCCGTCCCGCTCCAGCGGTTCCAGATCCTCCTCACCGCAGTACGGGCAGTAGAACGGCACCATGCGTTCGCTCATTCCTCTACCGCCCCTTTTACTTCAGATCGGCGTCGTCGGCACGCTGTACCCACGAGGCGAAGCTCTCACCCTCGCCACGCTGCTCGTCATACCTGCGCACAATGCGCTCAACGTAGTCGGTCAAACCCGCCGAGGTGGTCTTCAGCCCCCGGACCTTCTTGCCGAAGGACGCGCCGACCTGGCCGCCCAGGTGGATCTGGAAGCCCTCCACCTGGTCGCCGTTCTCGTCCACCACGAGCTGGCCCTTCAGGCCGATGTCGGCGACCTGGATGCGGGCGCAGGCGTTCGGGCAGCCGTTGACGTTGATGCTCAGCGGCTGGTCGAAGTCCGGCAGCCGCTTCTCCAGCTCGTCGATCAAATCCATGGCGCGCTGCTTGGTCTCGACGATCGCCAGCTTGCAGTACTCGATGCCGGTGCAGGCCATCGTCTGCCGCCGGAACGTCGAGGGGCGCACCTGAAGGTCGTGCTCGGCCAGCGCGGCGGCCAGGGCCTCGGTGTTCTCCTCGGGGACGTCGAGGATCACCATCTTCTGCTCGGTGGTGGTGCGGACCCGTCCCGACCCGTACCGCTCGGCCAGGTCGGCGATGACGCCCAGCAGCGGCCCGTTGACCCGGCCGACCTTGGGGGCGAAGCCGACGTAGAAGTCGCCGTCCTTCTGCCGGTGGACGCCCACATGGTCGCGGTGGGGGAGCGGCGCGGCGGGCTCGGGGCCGTCGGGCAGCGCGTACCCGAGGTACTCCTTCTCCAGCACCTCGCGGAACTTGGCGGGTCCCCAGTCGTTCACCAGGAACTTGATCCGGGCGCGGTGCCGCAGCCGCCGGTAGCCGTAGTCGCGGAAGATGGCGATGATGCCCTTCCACACCTCGTGCGCCTGCTCGGGCCGGACGAACACGCCCAGGCTCTTGGCGAACATCGGGTTGGTGGACAGCCCCCCGCCGACGAACGCCTGGTAGCCCACCTCGCCCTCGTCGTTCACCACGCCGACGAACGCCACGTCGTTGATCTCGTGCACGGTGCAGTGCGCGGTGCAGCCCGACAGCGCCGACTTGAACTTGCGCGGCAGGTTGGAGAACTCGGGGGAGCCGATGTAGCGATCGTGGATCTCCCTGATCTGCGGGGTCGCGTCCAGCACCTCGTCCTCGGCGATGCCGGCCAGCGGGCAGCCGAGGATGACGCGCGGGGTGTCGCCGCACGCCTCGGTGGTGTCCAGCCCGACGGCCTCCAGGCGGTCCCAGATCTCCGGGACGTCCTCGATCCGGATCCAGTGGAACTGGACGTTCTGCCGGTCGGTGATGTCGGCGGTGCCGCGCGCGTAGGTGGTGGAGATGTCGGCGATCGTCCGCAGCTGCGGCCCGGACAACTGCCCGCCGTCGATCCGGACCCGCATCATGAAGTAGCGGTCGTCGAGCTCCTCGTCCTCCAGGATCGCCGTCTTGCCGCCGTCGATCCCCGGCCTGCGCTGGGTGTACAGCCCATACCAGCGGAACCTGCCGCGCAGGTCGGCGGGGTCGATCGAGTCGAAGCCCGCCTTGGAGTAGATGTCGATGATGCGGCGGCGGACGTTGAGGCCGTCGTCGTTCTTCTTGTTCTCTTCGTTCTTGTTCAGCGGTTCTCGATAGCCGAGGGCCCACTGGCCCTCGCCCTTCTTGCGCTTGGTCGCAGGTGGCACGGCGCGATCCTCATCCATCCAGGTGGCGGGGACGCGTGGCGCACCGGCGGTCTCCAGCGGCCGGCTCGTCGCTGAGCGGGAACGGGTTCAGGGATGACGCCGATGCGGCACGCGCCGGTAGAACACGGGCGGCGTGGTCAGGGCGTCACAGACAGATCGCGCTGCGGACGCGCAGGAAGTCGACGTGCCGGCGCATTACCAGCAACGGATCCGCAGCAGTCATATCTGCACTCTGACATGCCGTCTCACAGGCTGTCCAGTTGCGTCCGGCATGCGGACGGGTGAGAAGAGTCATCTCCGGCCTCACCCCTGCCGCCGCCAGTTGACCCGCGGCTCGGCCGCCCTCGGCTCCGTGGGGGCCGACGCCTCGCGGGCGGGCGCCGGACGGGCCGGGCCCGGGTGATGCTGACAGTCGCACCACGATCCGCCACGGCAGTCCCCGTGGCGGTCCTCGCGGCACGCATGGCAGATCATCCCTCCATTGTCACCGACGACCGGGCATGCGCCGGACGCCGCCCGGCCGCGCTCGCCGATCTTGGGCGGAGGGGCCGTAGCGAGCGTCCAAGCGGGTACGACCACGAGCGGAAGGGTTCGGCAAGCATGAGAAGCGGTATGAGACGCGCGGACGGGGGCGTCCCGGCGGGACGGCGGCCGGGTAACGCGCGGCCGGCGCCGGACGGTGTATCGGTGTGACCACGATTCCGGACGCCGCCGGCGGCACCGTCACGGGGGACGGGGAGGGGGACGCGGTTCACAGCGGGCCGGAGACACGGCGACACCCGGACGAGCCGGAGGGGCTGGACGATCACGGCCCGCTGGCCCGGCTGGCCGGTGCCGCCCGCTCGCGGTCGCTCCGCGGCGCGCCGCGCTCGCTCGCCCTCGCCTCGATGGGAGTGCCGGGTCACCTCGTCCGGCTGCTGCGGACGGCGCGGCGTGGGCTGCCGGGCGTCCCGGTCCTGGCGATCCTGTGGGCCCTGATCCGCGGGACCGCGGTGTCGGCGTTCCGGCACCGGGTGACCGGGCTGGCGGCCGAGGCCGCCTTCTGGGCGTTGCTGTCCACGCCCCCGCTGGTCATCGGGCTGATCGGGACGATGGGCCACATCCGCGGCGTGCTGGGCCCCGACACCGTGCGGGAGATCAGGTCCTGGCTGATCGAACGCGCCCAGACCGTGCTGACGGGGCCCGCCGTGGACTCGGTGGTGGTCCCGCTGATCGACGACGTGATCCGCGGCGGCCGCCCGGACATCGTGTCGGTCAGCTTCCTGATCTCGCTGTGGGCGGGCTCCCGCGCCACCAACGTCTACGTGGACACCATCACCATCGCCTACGGCCTGTCCGGCATCCGCGGGGTGATCAGGACCCGGCTGCGCGCGTTCGTGCTCTACCTGCTCGGGCTGCTCGTCCTGATCATCGTGCTGCCGCTGCTGGTGGCGGGCCCGACGCTGGCGCAGCACGCGCTGCCCGAGAGCGCTCCGGCGATCACGATGCTGTACTGGCCGGTCGTGGTGACGCTGTCGATCGTGTTCCTGGCGCTGCTGTACCACATGAGCGTTCCGGTGCGGACCTCCTGGTGGCGCGAGGTGCCCGGGGCGGGGCTCGCGCTGCTGATCTGGATCGTCGGCAGCGTGGCGCTGCGGCTGTACCTGGCGGGCTCGCTGACCGGGGTGTCGGTGTACGGGTCGCTGTCCGCCTCGATCGCCATGCTGGCCTGGCTGTACGTGGCGGCGCTCGCGGTCCTGATCGGCGCCGAGCTGAACGCCGAGATCGACCGGCGCTGGCCCAGCGCGAACACCGCCAGGGCGCGCGCGGTGCGCGAGACGGCGCGTGCGGACGATCCGCCTTCCTCCGTTTCCTCGGACGAAGGTCACCCGGACGAAAGGTAAAAACCACCACTAGACGGGACCTGAAAAGTCCAAAAATGTCGTAGCCTCGTCTGACATGACCTCCCGCGAGGAACACGGGCGGCTGCGCACCGTGACCGGAACGATCCCCACGTCCGCCATCACCGGCGCGGTGCTTCCCCGCGAGCATCTCCACCTGGATCTGCGCTGGCCGCAGCGGCCCGCGCTGCTGGCCGACGACCCGTACCGCTGGCTGGACGAGGAGAAGCCCGTCACCCGCGAGCTGGCCGCGCTGCGCCGCGACCACGACCTGGGCCTGGTCGTCGATCTGACCTGCACCGGGATGGGCCGGCAGGCCGCCGGGCTGGCCCGGATGAGCGCCAGCGCCCGCGTCGCCGTGGTGGCCGGGACGGGGTACTTCACCGAGCCGTTCCACCCGGCGTACGTGCGCGAGTCCGACGTGGACCGGCTGGCCGAGCGGCTGCTCGCCGAGATCGGCTTCGGCCTCGACGGCACCAACGCGCTGCCCGGCGTGATCGGGGAGATCGGCACCTGGGGCGAGGCCCCCACCGAGGCCGAGGAGCGGTGCCTGCGGGCCGCCGCCCAGGCGGCGCGCTACTCGGGGCTGTCGGTCGCCACCTACGGCCGTTCCGGGCTGGCCCAGTTGGAGATCCTGACCGGGATGGGGCTGCCGCCGAACCGGGTCGCGGTGGGCCAGCAGGACCTGGTGGACGACCCCGCCGCGCACCGCAAGATCGCCGAGGCGGGGGCGTACGTGTCGTTCGGCTCGGTGGGCCTGGCCGCGGCCGACCCCGGGCGCCTGGACCGGCTGGTGCGCAACGTCCTGGAGTTCCTGGACGGCGGCCACGCCGACCGGCTCCTGCTGAGCACCGGGATCTCCCGGATGACCGACATCCCGCGCTACGGCGGCCACGGCTACGGCTACCTGTTCGACACCTTCGTGCCCGCCCTCCGCGCCGCCGGCGCCGACGAGCCGACGCTCCGCCTCGTCCTGCGCGACAACCCTCTGCGCTGGCTGACCGGCCTGGCCTAGCGGCGCCCTCGGCCTTCGGGCTCCACCCGCGATCGGTACGGCTTGAGCTGGGCAAATGAGGTCGGGCACAGGTCGCTGTAATCGAGCGTAATTGGGTAGGAGCACACGAAAGGTGTTCTGTCGCGTCCCCAGAAGGGGGTGACGCCGATGCGCTGGAACAGGACGGCGCGTGAGACCGCGCCGGACGCCGGGTCCGACCGGCCGCAGGTCCGGCTTCCCTTCACCGACCGCACGGAGGCGGGGCGGGTGCTCGCCGAGCGCCTGGTGCCGATGGGCCTGGACGGCGCGGTGGTGCTCGCGCTTCCCCGGGGCGGGGTGCCGGTCGGGTACGAGGTGGCCCGCAGGCTGTCCACGCCGGACGCGCCCGTGCCGCTGGAGGTGCTGGTGACCCGCAAGATCGGGTACCCGCCGCAGCCGGAGCTGGGCGTGGGGGCCATCGCCGAGGGCGGCGAGCCCGTCTTCGACCAGGGCCTGCTCGGCCGGCTCGGGCTGGACGAGGGCGACCTGGCGGGGACGGTGGAGGCCGAACGGGCCGAGCTGGCCCGCAGGGTCGCCGCGTACCGGGGCGACCGGCCGCTGCCCGACCTGAGCGACCGTCCCGCGATCGTGGTGGACGACGGGCTGGCCACCGGGGGCACGGCGCGGGCCGCGCTGCGGGCCGTGCGCCGGCGCCACCCGTCCCGGCTGGTCCTGGCCGTCCCGGTGGGCGCCGCCGAGACGGTCGCCACGCTGGAACGGGAGGCGGACGACGTGGTCGTGCTGGCCGCGCCCGTCTCGTTCCAGGCCGTGGGCCAGTGGTACACGCATTTCGAGCAGCTCACCGACGAGGACGTCATCGCGTGGCTGGAGCGCGACGCCGCCGCGCGGGCGAATTCGCGGAAATAGCCCGCACGGCGGCGCCGGATGCGGTATTGCGCGAGAACTTTCCCGCGCCATTCATGAACGGCGCCGTGACAGAGGTGTGACGGAGCTGTGATGAACGGTGCCGAAAAACCCGCGCTGAAACAACGCGAACGGCCCCGCCGGGCGGGGCCGTGACGTTTCTTCCGGTGGCGTGCCGGGGGAGGATCCCGGTCGGTCAGGCGGCGTTCGCGCGCCGCATGCGGCGGCGACGCTCGGAGGCGCGCTCGTCCTCGTTAAGGCCGCCCCACGTGCCGTACTTCTCGGGCCGGGACACGGCGTAGTCCAGGCACTCCGAGCGGACGGGGCAGCCCATGCAGATCTGCTTGGCCTTGCGCTCTCGAATCTCGCGCTCGGGCTGGCGCTCGCCGTCGGGGCCGAAGAAGAGCACGAGGTCTTCCCCCCGGCACGCCGCGGCGTCCTGCCAGCCCCAGCTGGGACGAGGGAGGTTTGCCTGCCGACGTACCTGAGCCATGGAACACCCACCTTGGTTGGTTTGCTGAGCAAATTACGGACATGGACGCCCGACGAGCTTCAAAGACATGTGTCAGAAGCGCCGAAAGGTCCAACGTCTGGAGTTGCCGCTCTGTTCCCCTCCGCCCGGTTCACCGGGGACCTGAGGAGCCTGTGCGGCAGTGGAGACCCGCGAATGGGGCCTTGGAGAGATTACACGAGGGCCGCTTCGTTGAGAAGGGTGATGTCCCTAACAAAGTAGGTTCGGAGGTTCTCGTGGCACTCCGGGCCGCATGGATCGGCCGCCCGCGCGCTCTCAAAGATCACCCGGTAACGGTTCCGGTTCGCCCGGACCACCGCCTCGTAAGGTGATCTTCCGGTGAGGGATTCCACGGTCACCGCGCCGATCTCGAACACCCGCGAATGGTCCCGCACGAAGTGCTCGGCGGCCTGCGCCGGCTCGGGCAGACCCGCCCTTCCGCGCAGCCGTACCGTGCTGACCTGGCCTTTCAGATATGCCTTCGCGGCGGCCGTGGCCTCCTGGGGGCCGAGGTCGCCGTAGTAGATCGCATGAGGAAGGCAGACAAGGTTCGCGGCGTAGCGGTCACCGCCGACATGCGTCGTTTCCCAGACAAATGGGTCAAAACTTCCGGCGAGATGCCGTGCCAGGGGCGCGCCCGTCCGGGCGCAGCAGGCGTTGCGCCGCCCGTGCGTGCAGACCAGGAACACGGGATCGTGGACCGGCTCCCCGAAACCGAGGCGCTCACCGGCGGCGAGGGCCTGAAGGTCCAGCTCCGCCAGTTCTCCGGGATCGGCCAGCTCCCGGCCCTCAAGCCAGACGTCGTCCCCACCCGAGTGGCCCACGTACACCTGGACGGGCGGGGTGCGCCGCCGCCGGCGCGGCCTGCGGATGAGCTGGGGGCGGACGCCGGCCTCCTGGGCGGCCCGCACGGCGTCGCCGACCGGGCCCGCGGGCAGGTGCTCGACGCGCTCGGGCCAGGGCCCGGGATGCTCGATCAGCAGCCAGCTCCGCGTCTTCGGTGTCGCGCTGGCCAGGCACGGCCGGGTGCCCGTATGGCTCCCCGGGCAGTGCTCGCACCCGTTCACGCGCGTCACGACGCGGCCCCCCAGACGATCATTAAATGTAGGTTAGGTTAACCTAATCAAGATCCTCGAGCTCAGGCCATGTGACTCGCGTCACACTTCTATCGTTGTGCCACTCCGGTCTGCTGACCCTCCTGGCGCAACGCGGCCTCGGCTGCCGGGGCGGCGGCGTCCCTGTCGGCCTTCACCAAGCCGATCCGGGTGCGCCGGTCGAGCAGGTCGGCCACGTCGAGCGCCCCCTCGTGCCGTACCGCCCAATCCAGTTCCACGCCCAGCACGGGCGACCCCGGCGCCACCGGTTCGAGCCCGTGCCCGAGGTCACGTGCCAGCGCGACCAGCAGCGGCGCCTCCGTCCCGTACCGGCGGACCAGCCGGGGTGGCGCGTCGAGCGCGGACAGCTCGCGCGGCGGCGCGGCCCCCACGAGCGGGATCCGCGCGGTCCTGCTCCGCCGCCCGGCCGCCTCTGGCAGGGCCCGGACGGCCGCGTCCACCGCGTCCTCGGCCATCCGCCGGTACGTGGTGAGCTTGCCCCCGAGGATCGTGATCACCCCGTCGGGCGAGGTCAGCACCTGGTGCCGCCGCGAGATGTCCGCGGTCGCCCCCTCCCCGTCGTCGAGGAGGGGACGCAGACCCGCGTAGGCCCCGGCGACCTCGTCCCTGTGAACGGGGAGGTCCAGGACCGAGTCCAGGACGTCCAGCAGGAACCCGATCTCGGCCTCGGTGGGCTCGGGCACGTCGGGGATCGGGCCATCGGCGGCCTCGTCCGTCAGGCCCACGTACACCCGCCCGTCGCCCTGCGGCAGCACCAGGACGTACCGAGCCCGCGAACCCGGCACCGGAACCTGCACGCCCGCCGTCAGACCCCGCAGGCTCTCCGCGCGCAGCACCAGATGGGTGCCGCGCGAAGGGCGCAGCCGTAGCCCGTCCACCAGCCCCCCGGCCCACACCCCGGCCGCGTTGATCACCGAACGGGCCCGGACGCTGAGGGTCCGTCCCGTGATCTCGTCGCGCAGCAGGGCGCCGTCGCCGGAAACGGTCAGCGCGCGGCACCGGGTGAGGATCCGGGCGCCGTGCGCGGCGGCGGTCCGGGCGATCGCGGTGACCAGCCGGGCGTCGTCGGCGAGCTGCCCGTCCCAGGACAGCAGGCCGCCGCGCAGCCCGTACGGGCGCAGCACGGGCGCCAGCCGCAGCGTCTCCACCGTGGACAGCCGCCGCGGGCGCGGCAGCGTCCCGCGCCGCGTGCCCGCGGCCCGCCGCAGCACGTCCCCGGCGGCCAGCCCGCCACGGGTGATCGCCGCGTCCCGCCGCGACACCAGCGAGGTCAGCGGCAGCACGAACGGCAGGGCGCGCACCAGGTGCGGTGCCGTGCGCTCCATCAGGATCCCGCGTTCCACGGCGCTCTCGTACGCCACGTCCACCTGCCCGGACGCCAGGTAACGCAGCCCGCCGTGGATCAGCTTGGAGCTCCAACGGGACGTCCCGAACGCCAGGTCGTGCGCGTCGACCGCGGCGACGCTCAACCCCCGGGACGCCGCGTCGAGCGCCACACCTGCCCCGGTCGCGCCGAGCCCGACGACCAGGACGTCCACCACCTCGCCCGGCAGCGCCTCCAACTCCCGCGCCCGCCGCCCCGCGTTCAACGACGACCGCTCAGGCCCGCTCACAGCACCAACCACCCAACCGAAAACCCCCCAAACGAGGAGCGCAGCTCGCGCCCGCCATAAAGACCCCTTTCAACCACCCCAGCCCCCAACCCCAGCCCCGAACGGCGGCCAAGCGCTGCGATCGCGTCCGAAGGCAGGTCCGAGCTTGCGAGGACCTGATCGCGGAGCGAGCCCCTGGGCGAGTCGGAGCGATGCAGCGATCGCCGCAGGCACGACAAGCGACGAGCCGCCAGGCGAGGAGCACAGCTCGTGCTTGCAATAAACGACGAGCACAGCTCATGGCGCCAGGGTCCTTTCCAGGATGTGTTCGAGTTCCCTGTCGAAGGCGGCGTTGTCCAGGTCGGGGTCGGTGTCGTCGGTCATGGTGGGGGCCGACAGCGTGAACGACTGGACGATGAGGAGGAGGGCGCGGGCCTGCCGGCGGGGGTCGTCGCGGCGGATGGAGCCGTCGGCGTGGCCGTCGCGCAGGTCCGATTCGATCATTTCGAGGAGGGCGAGCTGGCTGGTGCCGCAGCGGTCGAGCATGTAGGGGAGCAGCAGCTCCGGATCCACCTCGATGATCTTGCGGAGCAGGGGGTGGGTGCGGAGCGCGGCGACCCCGTTGACCAGGCCCCTGACGAGCCGGGGCCGGGTGGGGCCGGTGGCGGGGGGCCGTGCGGCCTGGGCGGTGGCCAGCCATTCGCGGGTCATGAGGTCGCCCACGAGGGTGCGGACGTCGGGCCAGCGCCGGTACAGCGTCATCCGGGAGACTCCGGCGCGCCTGGCGACGTCGGTCAGCGTGGTGCGGCGTACGCCGACGGCGAGGACGCAGTCGCGTGCGGCGTCCAGGACCGCGTCGTCGGGTCTCCTATTGTGACGTTCTGACGCCATGTGTCACAGTGTAAGCCATGGACGTTCCCCGGGACATGCTCTGGAGCGGCTGGGGCGACCCGGCCCGTGCCACGCCCCTGCCGGATTCCGTGGTGAAGCTGCTGCGCGACCTGCTGGGAGTGCCCGCCGGCGATGTCCCGCCGGTGGCCCTGGACGAGATCGCGCCGCCCGAGTCCCGCCTTCCCGCGGACTGTGTCGAGGCCCTCGCCGGCGCGGTCGGCGGCGCGGAGCATGTGCGCGTGGACGCGGAGTCGCGGATCCGGCATACCCGGGGCAGGTCGACGCCCGATCTGCTGCGCATCCGGTCCGGCGAGGTCTCCGACGCGCCGGACGCGGTGGTCCTTCCCGGCACGCATGACGAGGTCCTGGCCGTGCTCAAGGTGTGCGCGGAGCGTGGCGTGGCGGTCGTGCCGTTCGGCGGCGGAACGTCGGTCGTCGGCGGGCTCGCCCCACGGGCCGCGGGCGCGTTCATCGCCCTCGACCTGCGCCGGATGGACGCGCTGGTCTCGCTCGACCCGGTGTCCCGGACCGCCGTCCTGGAGCCCGGCTTGCGCGCGCCTCAGGCGGAGGCGCTGCTGCGCGAACGCGGGTTCACGCTGGGGCATTTCCCCCAGTCGTACGAGTGGGCCACCATCGGCGGGTTCGCGGCGGCGCGGTCGAGCGGCCAGGCGTCGGCGGGGTACGGGCGCTTCGACGACATGGTCACCGGGCTCACGGCAGCGACCCCCGAGGGCACCCTCGACCTGGGCCGCGCGCCCCGTTCGGCCGCAGGGCCCGATCTGCGGCAGCTCGTCCTGGGCTCGGAGGGCGCGTTCGGCGTGATCACCTCGGTGACGGTACGGGTGCGTCCCGTCCCCGAGGCCACGGCGTACGAGGGGTGGCGCTTCCCGTCGTTCGCGGCGGGCGCCGCCGCGCTGCGCCGGCTCGCCCAGGACGGCCCGCTCCCGGTGGTGGCGCGGCTGTCGGACGAGACCGAGACGGCCATCGGGCTGGCCGATCCGTCGGCGGTCGGCACGTCGTCCGGGTCCGCCGGCTGCCTGGCGATCCTCGGGTACGAGGGGACGCCCGACGAGATCGCCCGGCGACGTGCGGCCGTCCGTGCCGTCCTGTCCGGGCTGGGCGGCGAGCCGCTGGGCTCCGAGCCCGGAGAGAAATGGGAGCACGGCCGTTTCAACGCCCCGTACCTGCGCGACGCGCTGCTCGACGTGGGCGCCTTCGCCGAGACGCTGGAGACCGCGACGTACTGGTCGCGCGTCCCGGACCTGTACGCGGCCGTACGGGAGGCGCTGATCCGCGTCCTGTCGGGCGCGGGCACGCCACCACTGGTGATGTGCCACATCTCGCACGTCTACGCGGCGGGTGCCTCGCTGTACTTCACGGTGGTCTCCGCGCAAGGCGGCGGCGAAGGCGGGAACGCCGCCAAGGCCGTGAAGCATTGGGAGAAGGCCAAGCACGCGGCCAACGACGCGATCCTCGCGGCGGGCGGTACGATCACCCATCACCATGGGGTCGGCACCGATCACCGCGACTGGTACGCCCGTGAGATCGGGCCTCTGGGCGTGGAGATCGTGCGGGCGGTCAAGCGCCGGGTCGACCCGTCCGGCATCCTGAACCCGGGTGTGCTCATCCCCTGACTGCTCCCTAGGTCCGCGTTCACGATCTGCCCCCCGAGGAGCGGCCGCGATGGCAGAACAGACACGACACCCCCGCGCGTTCACCGCGATCGTCAATCCCGCCGCCGGCGGGTCGGCGGGCGCCGGCACCCTGGTCTCGCTCGCGCGCGAGTTACGCCAGGCGGGCGCCGAGGTCCTGGTGGAGTACAGCCGCGGCCTGGGGCACGCCGCCACCCTGGCGCGGGCGGCGGCGAAGCGTGGCGACGTGGTGCTGGGCGTGGGCGGCGACGGCATGGTCGGCTGCGTCGGCGGCGCCCTGGCGGGGACCGAGGCGCCGTTCGGCATCGTCCCGTCCGGGCGCGGCAACGACTTCGCGCGGCAGCTGGGCATCCCGTCCGCCCCGTCCGAGCTGGCCGCGTTGCTGCTGGAGGGCGAGCCGCGCGCCGTGGACGTCATCGAGGCCAACGGCACCCCCGTCCTGGGCAGCGTGTACGCGGGGGTGGACGCCGTGGCCAACGACAACGCCAACAAGACGCGGCTGCTGCGCGGCTCGGCGGCCTACTACGTCGGCGCGCTGCGCGCCGTGCTCGGCTGGCGTCCCGCTGACTACCGGATCACGGTGGACGGCGAGGTCATGGAACGGCGCGGGTACACGGTGGTCGCCGCCAACTCCGGCTTCTACGGTTTCGGCCGTCACATCGCCCCGGACGCGGCGGTGGACGACGGGCTGCTCGACGTCGTCATCATCAAGCACGCCTCGCGGACGCTGTTCTTCGCCGTGATGCGGGAGCTGGAGGACGGGTCGCACGTCCGCCGCCCGCAGGTGGAGGTGGTGCGCGGCCGCGAGGTGCGGATCGAGCTGGCGACGCCAGGCAGGGCCCTGCCGTACGGGGCCGACGGGGAGCTTCCGGGCACGCTCCCGGTGACCGCGCGCGTCATGCCGGGGGCGCTGCGCGTGCTCGCGCCGCCGGCGGACGGGCAGGAGGGGCCCAGTCTTTGACCGTGCGGGGACCGGGGTTGACTCCGGCATTACGGACATCCGTATAACGTGGATGACGTCCCGCCATTAGGGACCTACGGGACGTCTGTGCCGGCATCATGAGAAGGCGACAGCTCGCCGTTCTGGGGGGACTCATGATGCGCACAGACGCCCTGGACGTGAGGGCGCCGGTGTCCACGGGGGGTTGACACCGGCGCCCGTCATGTCCGGGTCACTTCCCTTCGCGCCCCGAAGCCCTCCTTTCGTTCCCCTCAACGCGAATGTGGCTTCCGGAACCGTTACGTGGGCGAGCGAGGCGGACGGCACAATATGTGGTCGTCCCGACCCGCTTCCCCCCGGAGGTTGCTCGTGCGCGCCGAGGACGCCGTGGCATCGGAAACCACGCCCGACAGGCCGGAGAACTCACGCGACTCCGAGGCGGGGGCGGGCTGGACCTGCGCGAAGAGGGGCAGCTTCTACGACCTGATGCCCGAACGCGTGTCGGCGTTCTCCTGGCGGCGTCCCCTGGTGCTGTGGCGTTCCCGCAACGACGTCATCGCCAGGCTCTTCGGCGATCCGTCCAACGGGATCCGCCGCCGCTGCGTATCCGCGCTGACCGACCGGGGCACCCGCGCTGGATTCACCATGCATCGCTCGGACGAGGAGTTCTCGTTCCTGCTCCTCGGTGACACGGGGGAAGGCGACCAGTCGCAGTACGCGGTGGTGCCGGCCGCCCTGAGCGTGGGCTCGGACACCGACTTCATGGTCATCGCCAGCGACGTGATCTACCCGTGCGGCGAGGCGGCCGACTACCCGGACAAGTTCTTCCGCCCGTACCAGGGCTACCCCGGCCCCATCTACGCCGTGCCGGGCAACCACGACTGGTACGACGGGCTGCGCGCGTTCCTGCGCGTGTTCTGCGACCTCGACCTGGACTGCTCACCGGAGCCGTGGACGGGACCGCTCCGCTTCGTGCCCCGGCTGCTGTGGCGCCGCTCCGGTGAGGTGGACGGCGAGGCCCTGGACGCGGCGCGCGACCGGTTCCGGGGCACGTCGAGGCAACGCTCCTTCCAGCCGGGCCCGTACTGGGCCATCGACACCCCCGCTCTGCGGATCGTGGGCATCGACACCGGCATCACCGGCGGCATTGACCGGGACCAGGGCGCCTGGCTGCGCGAGGTGTCGGCGGGCCCCAAGCCGAAGCTGCTCATCACCGGCAAGCCGTTGTACGTGGACGACGGCCTCCGGCCCGGCCCGATCGAGGGCGGCGGCACGGTCGACGCGATCGTCAAGGACCCGGCGCACAACTACGTCGCGGCGATCGGCGGCGACATCCACAACTACCAGCGCTACCCCGTGCGGCTGGACGACGCGGACGGCGCCGATCCCTCGAAGCGGCGCACCGTTCAGTACGTGGTGTCGGGTGGCGGCGGCGCGTTCATGCACGCCACCCACACCATTCCCAGGACGCGCGTGACGGACGAGAGCGAGTTCCGCTGCTACCCGCTGCGCGGCGACTCGCTGTCGCGCTACAGCAAGCTGTACGGGCGGGTGTTCAGGCTGCCCAAGCTGTTCGAGCTCACGCCGGAGGAGGCGACCGCGGCCATCCGGTACCGGCTCGGCATCCGACCCGGACGCGGCTACGGCGGGAACCCATCCCCGTCCTCGAACGCCAAAGGCATGAACGAGCGGCGCGGAAGCGCGCCGGGCCAAGGCGGCGTGCCGTCGTGGCGGGTGCGGTTCGTCGCCTCGCTGCTGGGCGTGCCGCGCGGGGAGAGGCGCCGTCCCGGGATGTCACGGCTGCCGGTGCGCAAGGTGCGGCAGCGGTTCCGCTCGGAGATGGCCGACTGGGACCGGCCGCCCTTCTTCAAGAACTTCCTGCGCCTGGACGTCAGTCCGGACGCGCTGCGCATCCGCTGCTACGCCGTGACCGGCTGCGGCGACCAGGAGCTCGACCCGCCGTGCGAGGACGAGGTCAGCATCCCGCTGCGCTAGGCGTCCATGTTGGGCGATTGTTCAAAATCGCCGGACATATCAAGCCGATCCAGGACAGTGGTGCCGCGCTCCCGTACAGTGCTGATACTCAGTCAGGGCTTCACATCACTCGCCGCCGGTCCGGGGGACCGCCATGGTCCGCGGCGAGCATACGGGAGAGAACAACAGCATGAGCTACCCCCAACAGGGCCAGGGTCATCAGCAGTACCAGCAGGCCGGTCACGCGCCCGTCCCAGCGCAGCAGCACGCCCCCGCCGTGGCGACCGGATACAACATGAAGCGCCGCAACCCGCTCGGGGTCTGGCTCGGCCTGCCGATCATCACGTTCGGCATCTACGGGCTCGTGTGGTTCTACAAGGTGCACGCGGAGCTGTTCGCCTACGACCGCCGTACCGGCGACGCCGCCACCAACGCGCTGCTGTCGCTGATCTTCGGGTTCATCACGCTGGGCATCTGGCCGCTGGTCATGTACGTCAAGCTCGCCGGGCGGATCGCGCAGGCGCAGCGCGCCGCGGGCCTCCAGCCCACGTGCAGCGGCGGTATCGGCTTCCTGCTGGGCCTCATCGGCTTCGGGGTGCTCTACTACCAGCTCCAGCTGAACAAGGTCGTCGACCGCTACGGCGACATCCAGCCCGGCCAGCCGGTGTCGCTGGCGGCCTGATCCGCTTCCGTCGCCGCGCCGCTCCCTCCGCCCGGCGGGGGGAGCGGCGCCGTTTCGTGAGGACCCGTCCGCCCCGGCCGTTCTGTCAGTGCCCCGGGTCAGAATGGCCCGGTGAGGATCGCGGTGGCCGCCGGGCGGGACGGCGGCGGAGCGCTGCGGCGTCTCGACGACCGCGGGGCGCCCGCCGGTCCCGTCGAGACCGTCGCCGACCTGGTCGCCGCGATCGCCGACCGCGAGCGCGCCGACGCGCCGCGCTGGGTGTGGCCGTCCACCGCGCGCCTCTACCCCGCGCTCCTCGACGCCGGTGTACGGGTCGCGCGCTGCCACGACCTTGAGCTCGTCGAGGGCCTGCTGCTGGGGCACGCGGGCCGGCATGGCGAGCCCCGCTCCGTGCGGGCCGCGTGGGCGCGTCTGCACGGGCTTCCCGTTCCCGCCGACCCACCGCCGCCCCGGGAGGCACAGCCCCAGGGTCTCCTGTTCGACGATGTCGCCGATGACGTCACCGAGGGGCCGGGGGCGCGCGCCGGTGACCGTACCGCGCACGCCGGGGACGACGAGCTGGAGCAGGTCGTCGCCGTCCACGCCGAGCAGCGGCGGCGGATGGCGGAGCTGCCCGGGTTCGCGCTGCTCGCGGCGGCCGAGTCGGCGGGCGCGCTGGTCGCGGCGGAGCTGAGCCACGACGGCCTGCCCTGGTCGGCGGAGCGGCACGACGCCGTGCTCACCGAGCTGCTGGGGCCGCGGCCGACCGGCGGCATGCGGCCGCGCAGGCTCCAGGCGCTCGCCGACCGGATCAGCGAGGCGTTCGGGTTGCGGACGCCGGTCAACCCGGATTCCCCGGCGCAGATCCTCAAGGCGTTCGCCTCGGTCGGGCTGCCGGTCACCTCCACCCGCGCGCATGTGCTGAAAAGGATCGACCACCCGGCCGTGCCGTTGCTCCTGGAGTACAAGGAGCTGTCGCGGCTGCACACGGCGCACGGCTGGTCGTGGCTGGACACGTGGGTCAGCGGCGGACGGTTCCGTCCCGAGTACGTGGTCGGCGGGGTGGTGTCGGGCCGGTGGGCCACCAGCGGCGGCGGCGCGCTGCAGATCCCGCGCGTGCTGCGCAAGGCCGCGGTCGCCGACCCCGGCTGGTCGCTGGTGGTGGCCGACGCCGCCCAGCTTGAGCCGCGGGTGCTGGCCGCGCTGGCGGGCGACCGCGCGTTCGCGGCGGCCGCCGCCCAGGGCGACCTGTACGAGGCGCTGTCGGAGGCGTTCCGCGGCACGGCGACGGGCGAGCGCAGCGCGCGCGACCAGGCGAAGATCGCGCTGCTGTCCGCGATGTACGGGGGCGGCACGGGCGAGGCCGTGCGGTTGCTGGCCGTGCTCAGGAGCCGGTTTCCGCAGGCGTTCGACTACGTCGAGGCGGCGGCCCGCGCGGGCGAGCGCGGTGACCTCGTACGGTCGCGGCTGGGCCGCACCTGCCCGCCGCCCTCGGACGGCTGGCGCCGCCTCACCACGGCGGGGGACGGTGACGGCGACACGCCGTCACCGGAGGACGACCGCTCCCACACCGTCACCGCGGCGCAGGCGCTGCGCAGCAGGGGACGCTTCACCCGCAACTTCGTCGTGCAGGCCACGGCGGCGGAATGGGCGCTGATCCTGCTGGCCACGTTGCGGCGCAGGCTGGCCGAGCTGGGACCGCCCCGCCTGGTCTTCTTCCAGCACGACGAGGTCATCGTGCACACCCCGGACGGGCTCGCCGAGGACGTCGCCGCCGCCGTGCACGCGTCCGCCGAAGAGGCGGGAAGGTTGCTGTTCGGCCGCACTCCCGTCGTGTTCCCCATGGGGATCGCGATCGTCGGCTCCTACGCCGACGCCAAATGACGGGGCGGGAAAGCATGCCGGCCGGCGTCGGCGGGGGACGCGCCGGCCGGCATGCCGCTCAGGGGTGGTGTTCCAACGGGTGGCGCTTCAGTGGGTGTTGAGGTCGTCCGTGGCCACGGGATCGGCCTGGGCGCCGCCGCGCACCAGACGTCCCACCTCGGTCCGCAGCCGGACGAACTCGGGCATGCCCCGCGTCTCGATCTGGTCGCGGATGGACGGCAGCCCCACCGGCAGCTCGGCGGCGATGCGGCCGGGGTTGCGGGCCAGCACGACGACACGGTCGCCCACGTACACGCTCTCGTCGATGTCGTGGGTGACCAGCAGCATCGTCATGCCCGCGTCGCGGTGCACGCGCAGCACCAGGTCCTCCAGGTCCTCGCGGGTCTGCGCGTCCACCGAGCCGAACGGCTCGTCCATCAGCATGAGGGACGGCCGGTAGGCGAGGGCGCGGGCGATGGAGACGCGCTGCTGCATACCGCCCGACAGCTGCCAGGGGTACTTGCGTCCCGCGTCGCCCAGGCCGACCGACTCCAGCGCCTGCTGCGCGGCGGCGCGCCGTCCCTGCTTGCCCATGCCGCGCCGCCGCAGCGGGAGCGCCACGTTGTCGCGGACGGTGAGCCAGGGGAACAGCGAACGGCTGTAGTCCTGGAACACCACGGCCAGGTCGTCCGGCACGCCCTGGGTGCGCGTGCCGTTGAGGACGATCCCCCCGTCGGTGGGCTGGATGAGCCCCGCGATACAGCGCAGCAGGGTGGACTTGCCGCAGCCGGACGGGCCGACGATGCTGACCAGCTCGCCCTGCGCGACCTTGAGGTTGATGTCGTTCAGCACCCGGTGGGACCCGTAGGAGTGCCCGAGCCCGGTGATCTCCAGCATGCCGCTCACCTCGCCCATGGCTCGTACATCGCCGATTCGTCGCCGGCGACGCCGACGTCCAGGAGGAACGGGCCTTCGTGGGACAGCCCCTCGGCCAGTGCCGCCTTGAGCGCCGCGGCCTCGTCCACTCTCCGTCCCGGCACGCCCAGGCCCGCGGCGACCTGGACGAAGTCGAGGTCGCGGATGTCGCAGCCGGGCACCGCCGGGATCTGGATCCTGCGGCCCAGCGCCTTCACCGCGCCGTAGCCGTGGTTGTTCAGGACGATGACGGTCATCGGCGCGTTGTGCTGCGCGGCCGTCCAGAGCGCCTGGATCGAGTACATCATCGAGCCGTCCCCGATCAGGCTGACCACGCGTTCGCCGGGACCGGCGGCCAGGGCGCGTCCGACGCCCAGGGGCAGGCCCCAGCCGAGCGCGCCGCTGCCGGTGGTGAGGAACCCGCCGGACCGGGAGATCGGGAACCGGGCGTGGAAGTCGTCCCGGTAGCTGGGGACCTCCTCGACGACGATGGCGTCCGCGGGCATCAGCTCTCGCAGCGACTCGAACACCAGACCGGCGTCCAGCGGGTCGGTGGCGGGTGGCGCGGCCAGGCGCTCCCGCGGCTCGGGCGCCGGGCGCTCGGCCTCGTCCACCAGGTCCAGCAGCCCGGACACGCCGGCCTGGATGGTGGTGAGGACGCTGGTGCCGACCGGTGCCCAGGCCGTCTGCACCGGGTCGCAGTCGAGATGGAACAGCCGCGACCCCTCGGGGACGACCGGCCCGGGGTTCTCGTTGTGGACGTGGTAGGTGAAGACGGGCGCGCCGAGCACCAGGATGACGTCGTGGCCTTCGAGCCGCGCCCGCACCTGGTCGCGGACGGGCGGCAGGAAGCCGCGGAACAGCCGGTGGTCCTCGGGGAACCCGGACCGTCCCGACAGCGGGCTGATCCAGACCGGCGCTCCGGTGCGCTCGGCGAGCCGGGTCACCACCGGCATGGCGCCCTCGTCGTCCACCCCGGAGCCCACCACGAGCACCGGGTTCGCCGCCGCGTTGAGCGCGTCGGCGACCTCGCGGAGCGCTTCGGGGGAGGCGGTGAAGCCGGTGTGCACCGTCCGCTCGGCGACGGGCTCGGCGGGCAGGTCCCAGTCGTCCTCGGGCACCGACAGGAACACCGGTCCGCGCGGCGGCGTCATCGCCACCCGGTACGCCTCGGCGAGCGCGGCGGGCACGTCCTCGCCGCGCTCGGGCTGCCGGCTCCATTTCACGTACGGGCGGGGGAAGGTCGCCGGCTCGTCCGCGCCGAGGAACGGGCGGGTCTGCAGCAGCGCGCGGTTCTGCTGCCCGGCGATGATCACGAGCGGGACCCGGTCGCGGTAGGCGTTGAACACCGCGCCGAGCGAGTGCCCGACGCCGCCGGCCGAGTGCAGGCTGACCAGGACGGCCCGTCCGGTGCCGAGGGCGTGGCCGGCCGCCGCGGCCACCGCCACGCTCTCCTGCAGGGCGAGCACGTAGGTGAAGTCGTCGGGAAAGCCGCGCAGCATCCGCAGCTCGGTCGAGCCGGGGTTCCCGAAGACGGTCGTCATCCCGGTCCGCCGGCAGAAGTCGTACAACGCGTCGCGCACCGTGAAGCCGGTCGTCATGAAGCCGCCTTTCGCGCCCCCCGGTGGGTGGCCAGAACGCGCCGCTCCACCGCGAGGAGGATCGTGTTGAACAGGTATCCCAGGATGCCGAGCAGGACGATGACGGACCAGATGGTCGGGACGTCCGACTGGCTCTGGGCGTTGGTCAGCTCGTAGCCGAGACCGTTGGAGGTGCCGGGCAGCAGCTCGGAGAACACCATGAGGATCAGCGAGAGCGACAGCGCGAGCCGCAGCCCCGCGAAGATCTTGACCAGTGCCGACGGAACGATGAGGTACCGCAGCCGTTCCGTCCGCGACAGCCGGAACACCAGCGCGGTGTCGGCCTGCACCGGGTCGACCGAGCGCACGCCGTCGGCGGTGTTGAGCAGGATCGGCCAGATCGCGCTGAAGATGATCGAGGCGACCTGCATCTGGGTGCCGAACTCGAACAGCACCGCGAACACCGGCACCAGCGTCGGCGGCGGGATCACCCGGGCGAACTGGAGCACGGGGTTCAAATAGGCCATCGCCTGGTCGGACCGGCCGAGCACGATGCCCAGCGCGATGCCGGCGAGCGCGGACAGGAAGAGCGACAGCGCCAGCCGTCCCAGGCTGGGCAGGATGTTGCCGGTGGCCTCCTCGTTGAGGAACAGGCTGCTCGCCGGTCCGGTGAACCACAGCTCGTGCATCGCCTTCACGATGTCGCTGGGCGGCGGGAAGTACGCGCTGGTCGTGGTGCGTGTGACCGCCTCCCAGCACACCACCAGGATCGCCAGCGGCAGCCAGCGCTGGAGCACGCCGACCGTGAGGGCGCGCACCCGTCCGGCGTCCCGTCCGGCGGCGCTTCGCGACGTGACGGTGGCCGCTGTCATGACGCCTGCCTAGCGTGGTGCCAGTGGAACACGCGGTGCTCGCCGCGGACCAGGGCGGCGTCGATGATCAGGCCGATGCAGCCCGCCCAGACGGTGCCGGCCAGGACGTCCTCGACGCCGTTGAGCGTGATCCCCGCCTCACCGATGAAGGTGCCGAGGCCGTCCCCGAAGCCGGAGAGGATCTCGGTGCCGATGGCCAGGATCAGCGCGATCGCCGCGGCGAGGCGGATCCCGGTGGCGATGAACGGGGCGGCGCTGGGCAGCGAGACCCGCAGCAGGACCTGCATGCGCCCGAAGCCGAAGCTGCGCAGCGTCTCCTTGGCGGTGGGATCGACCTCGTCCAGGCCGTACATGGTGTTGAAGAGGATGGGCCAGCTCGAGGCGTAGATGATGAGAGGCACCTCCATCTCGAGGCCGGAGCCCAAAAGGAGCGCGGCCAGCGGGATCAGGGCCACCGAGGGGATCGGGCGGAGGAACTCCACGATGGCGCGGGTGGCGGTGTTGACGGCGGGGACGCTGCCCAGCAGCAGGCCCAGCGGCACCGCGATCGCGATGGCGGAGAGCAGGCCCAGGGCCCAGGCGGTGAGCGTGACCCGCACGTTGAACAGGAACTCCGTGTCCGTGGCCAGCTCCGCGGCGCGGACGACCACGTCCGAGGCGGGCGGCAGGTAGGAACGGTCCACGATCCCGGCCCTGCCCAGCGCCTCGCTGGCGGCGAAAAGAACCGCCACCCCGACGGCTCCCCGCACCCACGTGCCGGTGCGGGAGAGCCGCCGGGGCGGCGTCGACTGAATCGTCATGAACTGATCGTGATTCCCTAGGTCAGGCCGTCGACTGGAACAGCAGGGACTTGACGTCCGGCTTCTGCTGCAGCTGGCCGGCCGCCGTCATGAGGTCGATGACGCGCTGGATCCGGGTGGCGTTGAGGGAGGTCGGGTAGCCGGGCAGCGTGATCACGGAGGCGACCTGCGGGTCGATGCGCGCATAGCTCGGCAGGACTTCCTCCACCCGCTTGCGGTCGCTGGCGGCGGCCTGCTGGGCCTTGATGATGGCCCGCTGGAACGCCGCGGTGGTCTTGGGGTGCTTGGACGTGAAGTCCTGGGTGCTGACGT
This sequence comes from Actinomadura sp. SCN-SB, assembly GCF_043906805.1. Classification (NCBI taxonomy): domain Bacteria; kingdom Bacillati; phylum Actinomycetota; class Actinomycetes; order Streptosporangiales; family Thermomonosporaceae; genus Actinomadura; species Actinomadura sp. SCN-SB. Next base: position 31,613 of record NZ_JBIMPP010000008.1, read on the forward strand.
AGCCGCTCAGGGGCATGTTGGTGACGGGCTCGGCGCCGCCGTTGACCACGACCCTGGCGCCGGCCTTCTTCTGGACGTCGGACAGGAACGGCTCGACGATGCTGGCGGCGTCGATCTGCTTCTTCTGCAGGGCGGCGCCCATCTGCGGGAACGGCACCGACACGTACTGGATCTTCTTGGGGTCGATGTTGTTGGCCTTGAAGATCGCGTCGAGGGTCAGCGACTGGATGTTGTTGAGGATGTTGACCGCGACCTTCTTGCCCTCGAGGTCCTTCATGGTCTTGATGGGCGAGTCGGGGTTGACCACCACGTTCACCATGTTGGGGGTCAGGGTGGCGGCCTCGGCGACGATGCTCAGCTTGAGCGTGCCCTTCTCCTGCGCCGCCAGGAACGAGACGTAGTTGGCGCCGGAGATGAAGTCGACCTCGCCCTTGGCCAGCGCGGGGAGCGCCGCGATGCTCTGGGCGATGGGCTTGATCTCCACCTTGAGGCCCTCGGCCTCGAACAGCTTCTGCTTCTGCGCGATGTAGATCGCCGCGCTGTCGACGAGGGGAAGGGCGGCGACCGTGACGGTGTCCTTCTCCAGGTCGCCCGAGCCCGAGGACTCGGAGTCTCCGCACGCGGTCACCATGGACGTGACCAGGGCGAGAGCACCGAGAACTAGGGAAAGACGTCGTGAACGTCCGGATTGCCTCATGGCACTCCTTAACTCGACAGGGGGTTGGCTGCGCGGCGAGCGGGGGGTCGAGCCGGGCGGCCGCTGATGGCGGCGTCCACCGGTTCGCACCGCGCCTCAGTTGATCAGGCGTAGCCGGGAGCGTATCGGACCTTGACCGGCATGCGTGAGTTGTCCGGAATCGTGTGACTGTCTTGTGTCCTGTGGGACGATTGTGATCAATGAGATCGCTGCGGATTCGGTGGCGGCCCGGGAGCACCCCCGTGCGGGCCCGGCCGCGCCGTGCCCCTCGGTTGTCCCCGGAGTGGCACCGGCGATTTCTGTCCGCCGGCGTCGCCGGATATGGCCGGGACCGTATTCGGGGAACTGCGGAGCGCATTCACGGAAGATCGTCGCGGTGGATAGCCGGTTCATTTCACAGAGTTATCGCGACATCCTTTCCCGAGATCAGACGGGGTGGGCGGGCGGTGACCGGCGGGTGGTACCGCCGGGTCATCACGGTACGTACCGGCATGAACACCAAGTGTCCACTCACTCTGAGTGACGAGACGTGTTCGGTAAACCGGACAGGAGGACATGAAAACATGAATGGCTTGCCGGACTTCAGGGAGTCTTCCAGTGTCCTTTGCGGCACATCGACGGATGTGCTGCAATGTCGAGCGCTGTAGGCCAGAGACTGTTCCCCGCACGCACATCGGCGGCGGCGCACCGCATGTATGGCCGCGGCATTGTGACGGAGAGGGTGTAAACGGCGGATGCAACCGAGCGACACGGCCGGCGACGGCGGCCCCAGGCCTGTGCGGCCTGAGGCTCGGCCGGCCCCCAAGACCCGGCGGTCCGGACGGCTCCGGCTCCGCAACTGGCGCGTGCCGCAGCGGCTCATCGTGCTGATCCTGGTGCCGACGGTCACCGCCGTGGTGCTCGGTGGCGTGCGGATCTCCCAGTCGACGGGACGCGCGGACGCGTACGGGCGGGTGGAGCGGATGGCCGAACTCGGCCTCGGTATCACCGCGTTCGTCCACGAGTTCGCCGCCGAGCGCGACGCCTCTGTGGAGTACATCACCGCCAGGCGCGACCCGGACCTGCTGCGCGCGCTGCGCGACCAGCAGCGCAAGGCGGACGCGACGGTCGCGCGGCTGCGCACCGCCGCCGCCGAGGTGGACGGCTCGTTCGGTACCGAGGCGGTGAACGACGCGCGGCTCGTGATCAGCCGCCTGGACGGCATCGAGGCGCTGCGCTCGCTGGCCACCGAGAGCAAGGTGCCCGCGTTCACGGTGCTGGAGAAGTACTCCGAGGCCGTCTCCGAGCTGGTGGGCATGCTCGACGGGATCTCCCAGAACGTGGCCGACGACCGGCTCGCCGCGTCCAGCCGTGCGCTGGGCGCGCTGGCCCGCGCCAAGGACGGCGTGTCGCGCGAGCGCGCGCTGCTGATGATCGGCTCGCGGACCGGTCGGCTGGCGGCCGAGGAGCTGGAGGCGCTGTCGGCGGCCCGCGCGCAGGAGGACAGCGAGATCGCCGCCTTCCGCTCCGCGGCCTCGCTCGAACAGCGGCAGCGGTTCGAGGACACCGTGGTCGGCACCGATGTGGACCAGGCCAGGGACCTGCGGCAGCGGGCGCTGTCGGCGGCCTCCGCCACCGGTGGGCTGCTGCCCAGGGGACTCTCCGCGCCGGCCTCCAGGGAGCTGATCCGGCAGTCGATGACCGCCATGCTCGACAAGATGCGCGGCGTCGAGCGGTCGGTCGCCGAGGAGATCGTCTCGCTGAGCGGGGACTCCAAGAGCGACGCGCGCACCACGGCCATCATCGAGGCGGCGGCCGTGGCGCTGCTGCTGGTGATCGTGCTGTTGGTCACATCGCTGATGGCGCGGTCGCTGGTGCGCCCGCTGCAGCGGCTGCGCGCCGGCGCGCTGGAGGTGGCCGGCACCCGGCTGCCCGGCCTGGTCGACCGGCTGCGAGATCCGGAGGCCGCGGCCGACGGCATCGAGGTGGAGCCGATCGACGTGGACTCCACCGACGAGATCGGCCAGGTGGCCCGGGCCTTCGACGAGGTCCACCGGGAGGCGGTGCGGCTGGCGGCCGACGAGGCGGTCCTGCGCGGCAACATCAACGCGATGTTCGTCAACCTCTCCCGGCGCAGCCAGTCGCTGATCGAGCGGCAGCTGCGGCTGATCGAGGAGCTGGAGCAGACCGAGCGCGACGAGGACCAGCTGGCCAACCTGTTCCGGCTGGACCACCTGGCCACCCGTATGCGCCGCAACAACGAGAACCTGCTGGTCCTCGGCGGCCAGGAGCAGGTGCGCCGGTGGAACCGCCCGGTCCCGCTGATCGACGTGGTGCGCGCCTCGCTGTCCGAGGTCGAGCAGTACGAGCGGGTGCAGTTGCGGGTGCACGGCGACATGACCGTGGCCGGCCCGGTGGTCAGCGACCTGGTCCACCTCCTGGCCGAGCTGGTGGAGAACGCGACGGTGTTCTCCGCCGAGCACACCCGCGTCACCGTCTCCGGGCAGATGCTCAGCGGCGGCGGCGCGATGCTGCAGATCACCGACAACGGCGTGGGCATGGCGCCCGACCAGTTGGAGGAGGCGAACTGGCGGCTGGCCAACCCGCCCGTCATCGACTTCTCCGCCGCCCGCCGCATGGGCCTGTTCGTGGTCGGCCGTCTGGCGGTCCGGCACGGCATCCGGGTCGAGCTGCGCGGCGCCCAGGCCGGCGGGCTCACCGCGTTCGTGGTGCTGCCGGACGCGGTGGTCAGCCCGAGCGAGCACGGCGGCGTCGGCACCCGCGGGTTCACCGGGCCGATCCCCGGCCAGGTGGAGGACGTCCCGCGCACCGGGGAGTACGCCGCCATCGCGGCCCCCGCCACGCCCGCGATCACCTCGGGCGGCGCGTACCGTCCGGGCGAGCCGGCCGGCGACTACCCCCCAGGCCGTCCCCGCCTGGCCACGGGGCCGTCCCGTGACGGGTACGGTCCGCCGCCCGGTCCTCCCTCGCCGGCCTACGAGAACGGGGCCTACGACGGATCCGGCTTCGACAGCGGCCCGTACAACCACGCCGGCTACGACGGCTACGACAACTCCAACTCCGGCTTCGACCGTGGCGCGTACGGCAACGGCCCCGGCCCGCGGCAGCAGAACTCCGCGCCGATGCCGCCCCCGGCGCAGGAGCAGGAGTCCGGCCCGCGGCAGAGCCCGCGCGGGCTGCGCGGCTTCCGCGCCCTGCCGGGACGGCGGCGCTCCCAGGAGCAGGAGCAGCCGGACGACACCATGCAGGACGGCGGCCTCCCCGTGCGCGAGCCGGGTGCCCAGCACCCCATGCGGCAGCCCCCGGTCCGTCCCGACATGCCCGAGCCGCCGTCCCAGGCCGGACAGGGCCAGCGCCAGGGCGGCGAGCCTTGGCGGACGGGACCGCTGCCCGCGGTCCCCGAGGCCCAGCCGGCCGTTCCCGACACCGGACCTCAGTCGCGTCCCACCTGGGTGACCGGGCCGATCGACGTGCCGGAGCCGGCCGGTTCCGGGTACGGCCGGCCGGGCGACGGGGCACCGGCGCAGACCCCGCACGGCTCGGCCCGCGACAGGATGCCCGCCGACCAGGACTTGCCTTCGCAGGCCCAGGACGAGCATGCTCCCGAACGGGCCACTCCTCCCGGCATGCGGGAACGCTCGCCGATCTTCGATGCGATGCAGTCCGAGTGGTTCCAGCGCCGGACCGATCAGACACCGAGTGAGGATCCCGTGAAGGGTTGGGAATCTCCAGCCGACGCCGGGTTCCGGGCCGCCGAGGCGGCGCGGGAGCCGGTGGCCGGCAAGCGCACGTCCGCGGGCCTGCCCAAGCGGGTGCCCGGAAGGAACCGGGTGCCGGGCGCGGTGACGCCCCGCCGCCCCCAGGTACCGCCGCAGCAGCCGCAGGCGGCCGCGGCTCCGCCGGCGCCGGCGGAGGAGGCGCCGCGCGGCGCGCCACCGGCCCTGTCGGCCGATGTGGTGCGGAGCCGGTTCGCCAGCCTGCAGAGCGGCGTCCGCCGTGGGCGCACCGAGGCACGCGGCCCGTCGGGACCGTCCGGGTCCGGCGAGGACGCCGTGTCCGGAGGCGACGGCTCGCCGCGCGACAGGGCCGCGGGCGGTCCGGTGGCTGGTAGTGATCGTGAGTCTCCCTCGCAGGACGAGGGTGGGAACGGAGGCGCCCGGTGAGCGGGCAGGATCTCAACTGGCTGGTGACCAATTTCGCGGATCGGGTGCCCAAGGTCGCGCACGCCGTCGTGGTGTCCTCCGACGGGCTCCCGATGGCGTACTCGGCGGGCTTCCCGCCCGAGCGGGCCGATCAGCTGTCGGCGATCGCGTCGGGGCTGATGAGCCTGACCCAGGGCGCGGCGAAGATCTTCGACGCCGGCGGGGTGAGCCAGACCGTCGTGGAGATGGACCGCGGGCTGCTGTTCGTGATGTCCATCGCCAACGGCTCGGTCTTCGCCGTGCTGGCCGCGTCCGACTGCGACCTCGGCTTGGTCGCCTACGAGATGACGCTGCTGGTCGAGCGGGTCGGCCGGGCGTTGACCCCCGCGTTGCGGAGCGCGGGCGACCAGCAGCAGCCGCCCTACGGCGGACCGGCGGTACCGGAGATGGGCACGGGGCCGGCCCGTTATTGATCATTTGACTCTGACGGAGGTCGGCGAGATGGATCGAGGCAGTCCATGGGGAGCCGGTCCAGGCGGTCCGCCGGGTCCGGGTGGTGGTGGACCGCCCCGGTGGCCGGGTGACCCCCTACGGGGACGGGGCTCGGCCGAGGAGTCCGACGCCAGTTCACTGGTGCGGCCCTACGCGGTGACCGGTGGCCGCACCCGGCCGCGGTACGACCTGGCGGTCGAGGCCCTGGTCACCGCGGCGCCCTACCCGCCGCGGGACGTGGCGGGGCTGACACCGGAATATCGGGCGATCATGGACCTGTGCCGGTCCGCGCGGTCGGTGGCCGAGGTGTCGGCCCTGTTGAAGATCCCGCTGGGCGTGGCCAGGGTGCTGATCGCCGACATGTGCCTCGAAGGACTGCTGCGCCTGCACCAGTCGCGTCCCGCCGGCGCGCAGCCGGACCTCCGCCTTCTAGAAAGGGTTCTCAGTGGCCTTCGGAACCTCTGATCAGGCACCGCCTCCGGCCGGGCCGGGCGGGGACGGCGAGCTGACCTCTGTGAAGATCGTCGTCGGTGGCGGCTTCGGTGTCGGCAAGACCACCTTCGTCGGCTCGGTGTCGGAGATCATGCCGCTCACCACCGAGGCGGTCATGACGGCGGCCAGTGCCGAGGTGGACGACCTGTCCGCGGTGCCGGACAAGACCACCACCACCGTCGCGATGGACTTCGGCCGGGTCTCGCTGGACTCGGAACTGATCCTGTACCTGTTCGGCACGCCGGGCCAGCACCGCTTCTGGTTCATGTGGGACGACCTGGTCAAGGGCGCGATCGGCGCGGTGGTGCTGGTGGACACCCGGCGGCTGGAGGACTGCTTCGCCGCCGTCGACTACTTCGAGGAGCTCGGCCTGCCGTTCGTGGTGGGCGTGAACGGCTTCAACGGCGAGTTCCCGTACGCGTCCGAGGACATCAGGGAGGCGCTGTCGATCAGCGCGCACGTCCCGATCCTGCAGTGCGACGCGCGCAGCCGCGAGTCCACGAAGCAGGTGCTCATCACGCTGGTCAAGCACGCCATCGGAATGCACGCGGGCGGCGCGGCCCCGGCCGGTCGGCTGGACGGGCCGGCGTCCGCGGGCGGCGCGATGGGGAGGACGTCCCCGACCTGGACCTGAGCCCGCCGCCCCGCCCCCGTCAGACCCCTGACGCCTCCCTACGGTCGCGTAGGGATGTGTGTACGATGCATCATTGATCACGACGAATGGGGTCAAGACCGTCAACACACTCAAGGTGGTGCAATGGGGGCGCGGGAGCGGCTGTCCGTGGGAACCTACGTCGCCATCGGGGACAGCTTCACCGAAGGCTTGAACGACCCGTATCCGGGCGAGGAGGACCGCTTCCGCGGGTGGGCGGACCGGCTCGCCGAGCATCTGGCCGAGCACGACCCTGACCTGCGCTACGCCAACCTGGCCGTGCGCGGCAAGCTGCTCCGCCAGATCGTGGACGAGCAGGTGCCGACCGCCGTCGGCCTCCGGCCGGACCTGGTGACGCTGTGCGGCGGCGGCAACGACATGATCCGGCCCGGCGCCGACCCGGACGCGCTGGCGGTGCTCTTCGACGACGCCGTCCGCAAGCTGCGCGCCGCCGGCGCCCGCGTGGTCATCTTCACCGGCTTCGACACCCGGGGCCTGCGTTCGGGGCACCGCATCCGCGGCAAGGCCGCCACGTACAACATGCACCTGCGCGCGATCGCCGACGTGCGCGGCTGCGAGGTGGTGGACCTGTGGGCGCTGCGCGTCTTCGACGACCCGCGGGCCTGGCACGAGGACCGGCTGCACCTGTCGCCCGAGGGGCACCGGAGGATGGCGCTGCTGGTCGCGGAGCGCCTCGGCGTGCCGGTGACGGGCGACTGGCGCGAGCCATGGCCGCCCGCCGAGACGGTGGGCTGGCTGACCCTGCGCCGCGAGGACATCTACTGGGCCAGGACGTACCTGCTGCCGTGGATCGGGCGCCGCGCCACCGGCCGCTCGTCCGGGGACGGCCGCGGCCCCAAGCGCCCGACACCGCTGCCGCTGTGAGTGCCGCTGTGAGCGACGCTCCCTCGCGGAGCGCCGTGACGGGAGGCCCGGGACGACCCTAGGGACGGGTTGTCGCCGGAGGGTCCGACGTGGGAAAGGGGTCCTGAGCGGCCAGCGCCTCCTCCACCGTCCCGGCGACGGTGATCCTGCGGTGCAGGCCGGTGATCTCCAGGTTCCGCCGGACGACCGGCTGCGGGGCGGCCAGCGCCACGTCGCCGCCGGCGGCCACGGCCGCCTGGTAGCAGCCGACGATCACCGACAGGCCGTGCGAGTCCATGAACTCCAGGCCGGACAGGTCGAGGACCAGCCGTTCGCCGTGCGAGCGGCGGATCGCGCGCAGCCGCTCGCGCAGGTCGTCGCTGTTGGCGACGTCGAGCTCGCCCCGCAGTTCGACGATCGTGCGGTCGTCGGCCTGGCGCGCGGTCACCGTCAGGGGGTCCACGGGGAGGTTCCCCTCCGGCCGGGCGCCCGTGAGAGGAATCCCAGGACGCTTTCCATGTGACAACTATCCCCGAGACCCACCGGTCTGCCAAGCGCACGGTCGGCGCCGTAGGGTGCAGGCGTGAGCCCCCCAAGGTTGCCGGAACACCTCGAACTGCTCGTGACGGACGAGCCCGTCCTCGACGTGTACGCCTACGGGCCCTGGAGAGTGCCGGACGGCCTGTACGAGGAGATGCGCGAACGCGCGCTCGCCTTCAACCGCGATCCGCGCGCGGTGGTGCTCACACGGCAGCTCAGCGAGTTCTACGGCCCGGACACCTCCGCCGCGGGCGCCGAGCAGTGGTCGCTGCTGACCTTCCTGCTGGGCGCGTCGGCGTTGCGCGGCGGGTCCAGGGGCGATGTCGACTACGAGCTGCTGGGCGACTTCCTGGCCACGCCCGAGCCCGCCGTCCGCGACCCGCTGGCCTGGTTCACCCAGGGCGGCCGGTGGCGTCCGCCCGGACTGTGGCTGCCCGAGCCCGCCGGGGACGACCCCGAGCGCCGGGCGGTGATGTACGGGCTGGCCCGCGCCGGGATGGACGTCTTCGAGGGGCTGGAGCCGATCGAGCGGCGCCGGGCCGCGCTGATGGAGCTCTTCGACCGCCGCCTGGCCGATCCCGAGGCGAGCCGGGAGGCGATGACCGTCCCCCAGGACCGCCTGGAGGCGTTCTGGGCGTCCGGCCTGGACGAGGAGACGCTGCAGATTCTCCCGGAGCTCGCGGGACCCCTGGGGTACCTGGGATGGGTGTGCGAAGGTCTGGCGGCCGCCCACACCCGCCTGGAGAGCGTCACGGGCGAGGGCGGCACGCTTGAGATGGCTTTGGCGGAGCTGATGCTGGCCGCGGAGGTGACGGCGCCACCCGCCGAGCTCGCCGTCGCGCTCGGCACCGCCCGTTACCAGAACCTGGCCGACCGCCTGCACGCGCTGCGCGCCGACCAGGGGAACTGGGCCCCCGAGCCGTGGCAGCAGCGGGTCCGGGCGTGGCTGGCCCGCGGCCTGGTCGCAGGGGAGGCCGACTCCTGCCGCGCCTGGCTCGACATGGCCGTCCGCTTCACCGGCGCCGTGCAGGGGCTGCCCGAGTCCGCCACCAGCGCGCGCTGCCGCGTACCGATACGCGCCTTCCAGCACGACCTGCGGCGCCTGTTCGACCACCGACCGGTCGCCAACCCCCTCGGCCGCCTGCTCGAACGCGGAGCCGAACCCGCCTCAGTGTCCGCCTCAGAGGAACCGGATGCCGCACGCGCCGCCGTCGCGGCACCCGCCCCGGAGCGCGACCCGCTGGAGGGCCTGCTGGTCGGCCAGCCCGACCTGACCCGCGCGTTGCGGAACGCCCTCGCGGCGCGGCTGGCGGGCGAGCGGCCCGTCCGGCTGCTGATCGCCGGAGGAGAGGGGACGGGCAAGGGCACGGCGGTCGAGATCGCCGAGGGCCTGCTGGCGCGCGACGGCCGGATCCGCGAGGCGCTGTGGATCTCCGACCAGGTGTTCGTGTCGCTGGGCGTCAGCGACGCGGTGCTGTGGTTGCAGGCCCGGGTGCGCGAGTGCGTCGAGGGCCGGATGATGCTGGTCGTCGACGACCTGGAGCGGCTGGCCGGGCACGAGCGCTGCGGGACGGCGGCGCTGGAGGAGCTGCGCCGGCTGATGGCGCGCTCGCCCGGACTGGACGTGATCGCGCTGTGCCGTCCCGGCGGCGACCGGCGGCTGTTCGACGTCAACCCGGCGCTGGTCGGCGCGTTCGAGGTCACCAGGACCCGCGAGTTCGCCGAGGACGACCACGCCGAGCTGTTCCGCCGCGCCGTGACCGCCCGCGGCGCGCGGGTGGCCGGCGAGGTCGCCGAGGCCGCGGGCGTCCTGCTCAGCCGCACCCCGCCGCTGCTCAACCTGCGCGGCGCCCGCCTGGTGGAGCATCTGGCCGAGCAGAGCGTCGCCGCCGCGCGCGCCCGCCTCGGCGCCGCCGAGCCCGCCCCGGACGGCCTGTGGATCACCGCGGACGACCTGCCGCAGCGGGCGCTGGCCGGCGGCGCCGTCGCCGACCCGTTCGCCGAGCTGGCGGGGATGGCGGGGATCGAGCCGGTCAAGCGGGAGATCGAGGCGCTGGTCGCCGAGGCCAAGGCCGCCCGGCTGCGCCGCGAGGCCGGGATGCCGGTGGCGGGACGCCCCCGGCACCTGGTGTTCACCGGCAACCCGGGGACGGGCAAGAGCAAGGTCGCGCAGATCCTCGGCAAGATGTACGCCGACCTCGGCATCCTGACCCACGGGCATCTGGTCGAGGTGGACAGGTCCGACCTGCTCGGCGAGTTCACCAGCGAGAGCGCGGTCCGGGTGCGCGGCGCGGTCGGGCGCGCGCTGGGCGGCATCCTGCTGGTGCGGGACGCGCACGCGTTCGCCTCGGCGGAGGCCCAGCGCGGACGGGAGATCGTGGACGTGCTGCTGGGCGCCGTCCAGGCCCACCCCACCGATCTGGTGGTCGTGCTGGCCGGGCCGGAGGCCGAGCTGAACGGCCTGCTGAAGTCGCACGCCGAGCTGGCCGCCTACTTCCCCCGCACCGTCCGCTTCCCCGACCTCACCGAGGCCGAGCTGGTCGAGGTGTTCCGGGCGAAGGCGGAGGCCGCCGGGTTCGCGCTGGCCCCCGGCGTCCTCGGCCGGGTCGCGGCGCTGGTGCGCGCCACCCCGCGCGACCGCGGCTTCGGCAACGCCCGCGCCATGAACGGCCTGCTGGACCGGGCCGTGGCGATGCAGGGCCGGCGGGTGCTGGCCGACGGGGTCGTGGACGAGACCGAGTCGTTGGTGGAGATCCTGCCCGAGGACGTGCCCGACACCCTCGTCCCCGGCAGGGACGCGGTGCCCGGCGACCCGCTCGCCGAGGTGGAGCGGCTGATCGGGCTCGACGAGATCAAGCGGGAGATCGGCGCGCTGGTCGCCGAGGCCCGGATGGAGGAGCGGCGCCGGGAGGCGGGCGTCCCGCTGGCGTTCCCGGCCAGGCACATGGTGTTCATGGGCAACCCGGGCACCGCCAAGACCACCATCGCCCGGCTGATCGCCGCCGTGTACGCCCAGCTCGGCCTGCTGTCGTCCGGCCACCTGGTGGAGGTCACCCGGGCCGACCTGGTCGCGGAGTTCATCGGGCAGACCGCCCACCGGGTGCGGGCGGCGGTCGAGCGCGCGCTGGGCGGCGTCCTGTTCATCGACGAGGCGTACGCGCTGACCGCGGCGGGCGGCGACCGGCGCGACTTCGGCCACGAGGCGATCGCCGAGCTGCTGAGGCTGATGGAGGAGCACCGCTCCGACCTCGTGGTGATCGTCGCCGGCTACGACGCGGACATGGAGCGGTTCCTGAAGTTCAACCCCGGCCTGGAGTCCCGGTTCCCCAAGACGCTGCGGTTCCCCGACTACACCGACGACGAGCTGGTCACCATCTTCGAGTCGATGGCGGCCGAGGCCGGGTTCGCCCTGGCGGACGGGGTGCTGGCGCGGCTGAGGCGGAGGCTGGCCGCCGAGCCCAGGGACGCCTCCTTCGGCAACGCCAGGCTCGTCCGCAACGTCCTGGAGGAGTCGATCTCCCGGCAGGCGCAGCGGATCACCGCGGACGACGGCGACCGTCCCGGCGGGGACGCGGACCCGTCCGAGGTCAGGCTGCTGCGCCCGGAGGACGTCCCGGCCGAGCCCGCGCGCCGCGAGGAGCCGCCGCCACCGGGCCCCTACCTCTAGCCCTGCGTCCGCCCGGCCGCCGCCTGCGACCCGGCGCGCAGCGCGGTGGCCCCGGCCACCAGCGCCGGCGACGGCAGCGCCGTGCGCACCCACTGCGCGATCATCGAGGGCAGCCGCCGGGCGATCGTGCGCATGCCGGTCTCGTTGAGCTCCTTGGTCCGCGACGCCCACAGGCCGGCGGTCAGATCCGGCAGCTCGTCCCGCCCCTGCCCACCGTCCTGCGCCGCGGCGGGACGTGCGGCGCCTCCGCGGCGCAGGCGGAGCGGGTACCCCGAAACGCTCCGAGCAGAGACCAAGCTCGCCCGACATTCATCCGGGGCCCCTCGCCGCACGTATCACCACTGGGCAGTGTGCAACGGCCGGACGAGAAGCTCTGCCCGATTTATCACATGCCGGGCCTATTTGGAGCTGTCGACAATCATGCGTGAGTGGGACGCGACCAGCGGCGACGGTGCCCTATCGTCTAGTCATTCGTGCAGGCGTCGTCCGCTGGAATCGTCCGCTGGGCGACCGAGGCCGGCCGGAAGGGGAGGGACGCGGGATGGCGCGCAACAGGCCAGTGCGGGGGTCGGCGGAGTTCGCCGGCGAACTCGACCCGTACGGTGACCGGCATGGCGACCGGTACGGTGACCCGTACCCGGACCCCTACGCGGATCCGTACGCGGGCGACCAGTACCGCGGGCGCGACCCCTACGAGTACGACGGGCCCCGCCGCCGGCGCCGCCGCTGGCCGCGGGTCCTCGCGATCATCCTGGTGCTCCTGCTCGTCGTGGTCGCGGGCGGCTACTTCTACCTCGACTCCCGGCTCAAGCGCGAGCAGGTGCTGGACCAGCCCGGCCGGCTGGCCGACACGCCCGGCACCAACTGGCTGATCGTCGGCTCCGACAGCCGCGAGGGGCTGTCCAGCGCCGACCGCAGGAGGCTGGCCACCGGCAAGGCGCAGGGCCGCCGCACCGACTCGATGATGCTGCTGCACTACGGCGCGGGCGGCACCTCGCTGATCAGCCTGCCCCGCGACTCCTACGTGCCGATCCCCGGGCGCGGGTCCAACAAGCTCAACGCCGCCTTCGCCTTCGGCGGCCCCAAGCTGCTGGTCAGGACCGTGGAGCAGGCCACCGGGGTGCGGATCGACCACTACGCGGAGATCGGCTTCGCCGGGTTCGTCGGCGTGGTGGACGCCGTCGGCGGGGTGGAGATCTGTGTCAAGGAGCGGATGCGCGACCCCAAGGCCGGGCTGGACCTGTCGCCCGGCTGCCAGACCCTCGACGGCGGCCAGGCCCTGGGGTTCGTCCGCACCCGGGCGTCCGCCCGCGCCGACCTCGACCGGATCGAGCGGCAGCGGCAGTTCTTCGGCGCGCTGATGAAGAAGGCCGCCTCGCCGGGCACGCTGCTCAACCCGGCGCGCGGCGTGCCGCTCGCGCTCAACGCCACCAGCAACTTCACGGTGGACGAGGACGACCACCTGTACGACCTGGCCCGGATGATGTGGGCGATGAAGGGCGTCAGCGGCGGCAACGGCGTCACCACCTCGGTCCCGATCGGCGGCGCCGGCTCGTCGGCGGCGGCGGGCGCGTACATCACGTGGGACAAGCGCAAGGCGGGCCTGCTGTTCGACGCCCTCAAGGAGGACAAGAAGATCCCCGACGAGGTCATCACCCGCTAGCCCGCCGCCCCTCGCGGCGGATGACGGCGGTCGCGGAAGTTAGGACCGCGCCCGCGCGGTTAGAGACGGGGCATGTCCGATGTGACCCCTGACGCGGGGCGGCTGGACGAGCTGCCGTCCAGGGAACTGCACGATCTGGCGCTGGCCCGCGCACGGGAGCGGCGCGACGTCGCCTTCCTATGGGAGCTGCTGCGCGCCATCCCCGCCGCGGCGGCCGCGCTGGGCAACGTCGATCGGGCGAAGTTCGACCTGCTGCACGTCCTGTCGCTGCTGGAGGAGTTCACGCACGCGAGGGAGGGGGAGATGGCCGACGCGCTGCGTCCCATGTACATCGCCTACCTGACCGAGCACGGCGTTCCGGCCGGCACCTGAGCGGCTTCTTTGCCGTCCCTTGATCTCCAGATCGGAGGCCGCCGGGGAGACTACACTCCGTACCGTTACGGATGCAGTCGGTCACGGAAAGCAGGGGACGTGAACAAGAAGCACCTCAAGATCACCGCCATCGCCTTCGCGGTGTGGTACGTGGTCACGCGGCCGGAGGCGGCGGCGGCCCTGGTGAACAGCACGCTGGGCGGGCTCGGTGGCGCGGCCGAATCGATGTCCCGTTTTGTAAGCGCACTCCCCTGATGTCCGTTTTTGGGCCCCGTGCTGATCGCCGGGTGCGGGGCCCGTTTCACGCCGTCATGATCCGTTGAATGGATCACTCTTTCGCCCGAGGGGATCATCCGCTGGCCGGGCCGTGACAGTAAAATGGCGCTTTGCGGGCAGAAGCAGCCGGGCACAATTGAGTCGGGTCAGTGTGTCGCTGCGCTACCAAGGGACGGCGTTCGGATGAAGAAGAACCTCCGCTACGTGGCCATCGCCTTCGTGGTCTTCTACTTGCTCAGCTCTCCGAGGGACGCGGCCAATGTGGTGAACAACGCTTTCGCCCAGCTAGGCGAGGCGGGCAACCAGCTTGCGGCCTTTGTGAACGCGCTGGGGACCTGAGCGCGACGCCCTTCGCCCGCTCGGGGCCGGGGGCGCCTGAGGGCCCGTCCCACCTAAGATCGGGCCCATGTCTGTCTACGAGGTAGAGATCGGTGGTCTGCGGGGCGGCTCCGCGGACCTGGACCAGTACAAGGGCAAGGCCGCGCTCGTCGTCAACGTCGCTTCGAAGTGCGGCCTCACGCCCCAGTACGAGGGGCTGGAGCGGCTGCAGCAGCGGTACGCCGACCGCGGCTTCACCGTCATCGGCGTCCCGTGCAACCAGTTCATGGGCCAGGAGCCCGGAACCCCCGAGGAGATCGCCGAGTTCTGCTCCACCACCTACGGGGTGACGTTCCCGCTGACGGAGAAGGTCGAGGTCAACGGGGAGGGGCGGCACCCGCTCTACCAGGCCCTGGTCGGCACTCCCGACGCCGAAGGGCACACCGGCGACATCCGCTGGAACTTCGAGAAGTTCGTCATCGCCCCGGACGGCACGGTCGCCGCGCGGTTCGCGCCGCAGACCGATCCGGAGGCGCCCGAGGTGGTCTCCGCCATCGAGGAGAACCTTCCCGCCGCCTGAGCCCGGCCCGTTGTGGGCTATTGGATTCCGGGTCTAGCGTTGGGGTGCGCCCGTGCGGCGGCGCGGACCCGGACCGTGCACGGAACCGTGACCGGTGCGGACCCGGGTCGACCGAGACATCCGGCTCCGGCACACAGGAGGCCCCATGCGCGGTTGGACGGCGGCGGACATCCCTGACCTGCACGGACGGCGATGTGTCGTCACCGGCGCCAACAGCGGCATCGGTTTCCACACGGCGCTGGAGCTGGCCCGGCACGGCGCCGCCGTCGTGCTGGCCTGCCGCAGCGCCGAGCGGGGCCAGGCCGCGCTGGAACGGATGAAGGCGGAGGCGCCCGGCGCCGACCTCGAACTGGACACGCTCGACCTGGCCGATCTCGCCTCGGTGCGCCGGTTCGCCGCCGCGCGGGCGGACCGTCCCCTGGACCTGCTGGTCAACAACGCCGGGGTGATGGCGCTGCCCAGACGAGTCACCGCCGACGGGTTCGAGATGCAGTTCGGCACCAACCATCTCGGTCACTTCGCGCTCACCGGGCTGCTGCTGCCGGCGCTGCTGGCCGCGCCCTCCCCGCGCGTCACCACGGTGACCAGCGGCGCGGCCTGGGGCGGCCGGCTGAACTTCGCCGACCTCCAGGGCGAGCGGCGGTACTGGAAATGGGCCGCCTACGGCCAGTCCAAGCTGGCCAACCTCGTGTTCGCCAAGGATCTCGGACGGCGTGTGCCGAAGATCCTCAGCACCTCGGCCCACCCCGGCTTCGCCTCCACCGAGCTCCAGCAGGCGGGGCCGCGGATGGAGGGCAGCAAGGTCCGCGAGCGCCTCTGGGGATTCGCCAACACGGTCTTCTCCCAGTCCGCCGCGGCCGGGGCCCTGCCCACCCTGTACGCGGCCGTCTCCCCGGACGCCGAACAGGGAGCGTGCTACGGACCCCGCTACCAGGTGATGGGTCCGCCCACCAAGGCCGTCATGCCCCCGAAGGCGAACCGTACGGAACTGGCCGACCGGTTGTGGGAGGTCTCGGAAGCCCTCACCGGCGTCCACTACGAGGTGCCGGCGGAAGGCTAGGCCCCGGCCGCTACCCGCCCAGGCCGTGCACCGCCTGCGCCACGGCCGCGCGGACGATCGCGCCGGAGTCGCCGGGACGGCGCTGGGCCAGCTTGGCGGCGGCGTCGACGATGCCCTGGATCAGTTCGGCGCGCAGCTCCGGCTCGGGCACGCCGCCCTCGGCCAGCGCGGTGACCAGGGGACGCAGAAGCCGCGCGTGGCCGTCACGGATCCGCTCGCGAGCGGGCTCGGCGAGCGCGTGCTCGACCAGCGCGACCGCCGCCGCGTGCCGGCCGTCCGTCATGACCTCCAGCTGCGCCCGGACGTAGGCGCCGACCTTGCCGGCGAGCCCGTCCGGGCCGTCCAGCGACGCGGCCACCAGCGCCGCCCAGCGCGGCAGCTCCTCCTCGAGGATCGCGGCGACCAGGTCGTCCTTGGAACGGAAGTACTCGTACAGCCCGGGGCGGGACACCCCCACCCGGCGGGCCAGCGCGGCCAGCGACAGTGCCTCGATGCCCTCCTCGGCGACCAGCGCGCGTGCCGCGTCCAGCAGGGTTCTCAGCTGACGGGCACGGTGCTCGGCGACCGTCGGTTCGCTGATTCTCGGCACCGGCCCATTCTACGGTCGTGACCGTCCCGCGGCCCTGGTCACGGCCCGGTGTGCGGGTCCCAGTCGAGCGTCGCGGGGAGGGAGCCTTCGAGGGTGAGGAGCCAGCGCTTCACCTCGATGCCCGAGCCGCCGCTGTAGCCGCCGAGCCCGTTGGACGCGACGACGCGGTGGCACGGCACGATGATCGGGATCGGGTTGCTTCCCATCACCTGGCCGATGGCCTGTGCGGGAACGCCGGCCTCGCTGCGCGCGCCCAGTTCGCCGTAGGTCACCACCTTGCCGTAGGGGACCGACTCGTACAGCGTGGCGAGCACCCGGTGCTGCAACGGGGAGGTGAGCCGCCAGTCGACGGGGAGGGTGAACGTGCGCGGCTCGCCGCTGAAGTAGCCGGCCAGGCCCTCCAGGATGGGGGCGAGCCGGTCCGGGTCGTCCACGACGGGCAGGCCGGCGCGGGCGGCGGCGCGGGCGCGGGCGCCGGGGGAGTCGCGCCAGCCCAGCCAGGCCACGCCGGTCTCGGTGGCGCCGGCCAGCAGCGTGCCGAGCACGGTGCCGATCGAGCCGAACGCCAGGGTCTCCGTCGTCATCGGTGAGGTCGTAGGTGACGTCATCGGTCGTGTCATCGCCGCCTTGCCAGCAGGAGCGCCGCCGTCATGGGCAGCACCAGGAACATCGCGGTCGTCGAGAGAACACCGTAGGAGAAGGCGGTGACGATGGTGCCGGCCGCCAGCCCGCCCAGCGCGGCGCCGCCGTTCATCAGCAGGTCCGACAGCCCCTGGACGGCGGGCCGCCGTTCGGCGGGCACCGAGTCGGTCAGCAGCGCCGAGCCGCCCACCAGCCCGAACGACCAGCCCAGCCCGAGCAGGAACAGCGCGACGGTCAGCCGGGTCACGTGGTGCGGCGCCGAGACCGAGGCCAGCGCGGTCGCGACGGCGAGCAGCGCCATCCCGCCGATCATCACGGGGATCCGGCCGAACCGGTCGGCCAGCCAGCCCGGCAGCGGGGACAGCGCGAACATGCCCGCGATGTGCAGGCTGATGACGACGCCCACGATGGTGAGGCTCGCGTTCCCGTGGTCGAGGTGGACGGGCGTCATCACCATGACCGTGACCATCACCAGGTGGGACACCACGATCGTGGCCACCGCCAGGCGGGCCCGCGGCGTGGTGCGCAGCACCTCCCAGCCGCCTCCCTTGGGACGCTCCCCGGTGGCGAGGGCGGGATCGCCGTGCGCCTGGGCCCGCAGCGGGTCGGGACGGAGCAGCGTCATGACCCCGAGGAGCGTGAGCGCGAACGCGACCGCCGAGAGGGCATAGGGGCCCGACCAGTCCGCCAGGCCCAGCGACCGTCCCAGGCGGTCGGCGGGTTCGGCCAGGTTGGGCCCGGCGATCGAGCCGATCGTGGTGGCCCAGACGACCACCGACAGGTCGCGGGCGGTGCGCCCGGGGGCGGACAGGTCGGTGGCGGCGTACCGGGCGGCCAGCGAGGCGGCGGACCCGCCGCCGGCGAAGAACAGCCCCGCCAGCAGCAGCGGCCACCAGCCGAGCGCGACCGCGATCGCGGCGGTCAGCATGCCCGCCCCGGCGGAGGCGTAGGCGATGGAGAGCGCGGCGCGCCGCCCGTGCCTGGTCGCGGCCCGCGCCATCGGGACGGCGAGCGCGCCCGCGCCGGTCACCGCGCTGGTCTGCGCCAGCCCGCCGATCGCCTCCGAGCCCGACAGGTTCGCCGCGACCAGCGTGCTGACCGCGATCCCCGTGCCGACGCCGACGCCGCCGAGCACCTGCGAGGCGGTGAGCACCGCGAGGATCCGCCGCTGGGCCGGATGCCGCGCGATGGGCGCTGACTGTTCTCCGGTGAGCCCGTCCGCCACCGCCATGACGATCCCGTCCCTCCCACACCGACCCCGCACACCCTACGAATGGGGTATATCACCCATCACCGTCATTTCCGTCTGCGCGACGGCTCGTGTCACGGGCGGGTGAGGTACGCGTGCAGGCGCCCGGCCTCCTTGACGGCGCGGCTGGAGCCCCTCCGCGCGGCGACGGCCTCCAGCGCGGGGATGCGCGCCCGCGCGCCCGTCGCCTCCGCGGTACGGGCGCCGACGGCGAACAGGTCGGCCAGGCCGGTGACGGGACGTGCGGCGTGCGCGTCCAGGACGGGCGGGAGCGCGCGCTCGACCACCGTCCACACCTCGGCGTGCGCCCCGGCGTCGGCGGCCTCGCCCAGCGCGCCCGCCATCCGGCCGAGCTTGGCGATCCGGTGCTCGACCAGCGCGCCGACCGCCGCGCCCAGCTCGGCGGCGGGCAGCCGTCCCCGCGCCGCCATCAGCAGGAGGGCGTCGACCGCCCCGGCCCGCTCCGCGACCGGCCCCACCGTCAGCCCGTACGCGAGCGCGGTCGCCGTCACGACACCGACCGGCCCGTGCGCCTCGGCCAAGGCGAGCAGCGCGGCGCCCTGAGCGTTCGCGTGCTCCAGCGCCGCTCCCAGAACGGGAAGCAGGTGCGCGGCGGCCAGCTCGGTATGGGAGGGGATCGTCTGCCCGCACCACAGGTCGCCGCCGTAGACGGTGAAGACTCTCCCGTGATCCTCGGGCCACGGCCCTCCGGGGAAGTCGTGGAGCGGCACGAGTTCGTTGAGGGTCTCCGAGCGCGGCAGCCGCGTGGGCTCCGGGGCGGCGATGGCGACGATGGCCTTGTCCGGTTCACCGGTGGACTGGAACCGCACCGGGACCACGGTGGTCTGAAACCGCACGTCGGCGAACCCGCCGTTCTCCAGCCACGCCGTCAGCGTCCGGCCCGGGGAGGACGCGAGGCGTGCCGCGCGGGCGACGGCATCGGGATCGGCCTCCGGCGGGAGACGGAGCAGGGCCTGCGCCAGGTCGATCGCCCCTGCGTCGCCGCCCACCGCCTCCAGGCGTTCCAGCCGGGAGATCAGCTCGCCGGTGTCCAGCAGCCCGTTCGCCGCGGTCGGCGTGGACAGCAGGAACGGCGTCCGGCCGATCAGCATCCCGATCTCCCGGCCGCGCCGGCCGAGGAACCGTGCCAGCGCAGCGGGCCGCCGGCGCGGGCGCTCGGCCTCCCTTTGCGGACGCAGCCTGGGGGCGAAGAGGGCGCGCGCCGCCACGACCGGTGCGAACCGCCTGGCGATGCGGTCGTCCGTGGCGTCCAGCCACCGCCACTGATCCACGTCGGCGGGAAGCGACCCGAACGCCTCCATGAGGCCGCCGGGGTCGCGATGGGCGAGATCGACCATCCCGGCCAGGAGCCGCTCCGTCTCGGCCCATCCGGCGTTGGCGGCGAACTCCTCGGCCAGCTCGGCGGCGGACGCGATCGGCGCGGGGAACGCGGCGGGCGGCGGGGGAGGGGCGAGCCCGGAGAGCGGCGGCGGTGCGGGAGCCTCGACCTCGCCGAAGACCTCCGCCACCCGGTCCCTGAGGTCGGCGGGCAGGGCCGTGGCCGCCTCCCGCACCCGTTCACCGATGGCTTCGCCGGCCTTGGGGCCGTGGTTGACCGCGATCCGCACGGCGCGCTCCTGAAGGGCGTGCGACTCGTTCCCGAACGCCACGGTCAGCGCGCCGAGCGCCGCGTCCACCCGGCCCGGCCGGTCCAGCCAGGACAGCGCGGCCCGCACCAGCTTCTTCTCCGGACGGAACAGCACCGCCTCGGCGGCCTCGGCGAACGCCGCCTCGTCCAGGCCCCCTTCTTCGTCCACCCGGCGGACCTCGCGCAGCGCCAGCTCCGCGACCCGGACGGGCGCGGCGGGGAGCAGCCGCACGTAGTCACGGATCCGCGGCAGCACCTCGCCGAGATCGGGGGCGAGCGCGTCATGCAGATCGGCGTACCAGCGCAGGTCGTTCAGGGTGCCGCCGCGCAGGAACCGGCGCACGCACCCGTCCAGCAGCGCCTCCCGCTCCAGGCGGCCCTCCTGGGCGAGCCGTGTCAGCGCGGTCCGCCAGGCGTCCCCGGCGCCGAACACGCCGATCACCTGGCCGACGGCCTCGACCTCGAACAGCCGCGGCACCATGGCGTCCAGCAGCGGATCCTCGCCCAGCCCCGTGGCCGGTGCGGTCCAGCGGACCCAGCCGACGGTGAACGCCTCGTCGCCCGGCGGTCCCGCACCGGCGGCCCGCAGGAGGAGCGCGCAGGTCCACCAGGCGGCCTGGTCGCCTCTCCAGGCGCTCTGGTCGGCCACGCGCAGCCGCCCCGCGAGGCGCCCGCCCACCTCCGCGCGCCACTCGGCGGGACGGCCCTCGGTCGCGGCCACCACGAACTCCGCGTGGCGGCGCCAGGCGTTGAAGCCGAAGGTGCGATCCAGCCGCAGGTCGGCACGGGCCAGCCACTGCGCCGCCGCGGCCGGGCCCGGGATGCAGCCGGCGCCCGCCACCAGCAACGCCGACTTGACCGCCCCCTCGGCCCACCGGAAGTCCGGACGGGTGTCCCGCACCCTCCTCAGCAGGCCGGGCAGCTCCTTGGCGGCGGCCCTGCGCTCCTCGTCGGTGAACCGCCTCAGCAGCGCCGCGACGAACCGGGCGTTGCCCTGCTCGACCTTGCCGAGCAGCGTGTCCACGCGATTCATCGGGCGCCCTCCTCCGCCAGGGCGGCGTCCCGGACGAGCCGAGCGGCGATCACGTGCTTGCAGGGGCCGCGCCCGCCCCGGTACTCGGCCCACCAGCGGCAGGTGCAGGACGCTTGGTCGCCGGAGAACCGCACCTGGCGGGACCGGTCGCCGGTCCCCACGACCGCGAGGTCGGGGCCGGTGAACCGGACGCCGCCCGACGCGGCCAGGGCCCTGGCGTTGCGCAGCCGGGGGTTCATCGCCGCCACCCGTTCGGGGTCGTAGGGCAGCTCCCGGTGGAAGAAGCCCGCCTCGGCCGTGTCGTACCCGACCCGCCCGGCCGTGCCGAGCTGGGTCAGCGCGGCGCGCGTGCGGCGCGCGTCGATCCCCGCGCGCTCGGCCAGCAGGTCGGGCTCGACCCGGGCCTCGAACGACAGCAGCGCGCCCAGGAGCTCGGCGTCGTCGGCCGCCTCCTCGGTGGCCAGGGCGTCCAGGACGGCTCCCTCGCCGGAGAACCCGCGGTGCGGCTCGGGCGAGAGCGTCAGGACGTACCGCATGCCCGGCAGTTCGAGCTCCCACGCGCTCGCGACCGGCCCGCCGTCCCGCGCGGTCACGGCCGGGCCGTACGCGCGCAGGGCACGGGCGAAGCGCAGCAGCGGAAGCATCGTGCGCAGCCGGTCCGGGCCGGCCAGGGACACCGCCCCGGGGCCGGGCCGGGAGCTGATCCGCAGGCTCCGGCCTGCCGGGACGACCCACAGCGTCCCGCGCGCCCGCCCGCCCGGCAGCCCGCGCAGGAACCGCACCGCCTCCGGCCCGGACACCTCCGCGCGCAGGTCGAACCCGGACGTGATCACCTGGAGCTCGGCGAAGCCCCGCAGCCAGCGGTCCGGCAGCGGCACCTTCTTCTCCACCACGGCTCCGTCCAGCGTGGTGACCGCCAGCTCCTCGGCGCCGACCGCCAAGTGCAGCGGGTCGCCGGTGCCCACCCGCGCCAGCGCCTCCCGCAGGGGGCCGTTGACGTCCACGTTGGTCGTGCCGCGCTCGTGCACCTCGCCGTCCAGCGCGGCCTGCAGGACGTCCAGCCGCCCGTACACCCCGCAGCAGGCGGAGAACGACTCCATCCGCAGCCGGTCGCCGTTGCAGGTCACCACCGGGTCGCGCATCGTCGTCGGACGCGGCTGGTAGTAGCGGGTCTGCGCCACGTCCGCCAGGGCGAGCAGCGCCGCCGCGGCCGGTGCCGCCTCGGTCAGCAGGCCGCTGAAGAAGCGCGGGCGGGCCTGAGGCCCGGCCGCGGTGGTCCCGCCGGAGGTGGACAGGCCGAGAAGCCCGCCGTCCAGCGAGGAGGGACGCGCATACGAGTACTCCTGAACCGGCGTGGTCGCCGTGCCGCTCGCCATGCCGTGAACCTAGGGCGCGCGACCGACATTTCCGGGAGACCGAACGAGCGGGGCATGGTACGGGGCCGGGTCCGGGCTCGGGGACACCGGGGGTAGGCTCGAAGCCGTGCGAAGGTTCTTCACCCCCGGATGGCTCGGGCTCCACGCGCTGGCGATCACGCTGTTCGCCGCGTTCCTGGCCTTCGGCTGGTGGCAGTTCGACCGGGCACAGCAGGGCAACGACCGGAGTTGGGCGTACGTCTTCGAGTGGCCGATCTTCGCGATCTTCGTACTGGTGATGTGGATCAAGATGATGCGGGACGAGCTCGACGACGCCCGCAAGGGGTCCGACCGGACCCCCAAGGTGATCGAGGAGCCCGTCGAGGCCGTGGTGAAGCGGGACATCATCCGGCGCCAGGAGGAGGAGGACCCTCAGCTGGCCGCCTACAACCGCTACCTGGCGCGGCTCAACTCCGAGACGCACCGGCGAGACTGACCGGCGAAGTCCGACCGGCCCCCGTTCAGAGAGGTGATCTGTGGAAGCGGCCGTCAACCGGTATCGCGTCATGGCCATCGTGGTCGGCGTGATGCTGTTGCTGCTGGTCTTCGTGGCCATGCCCATCCGCTACATCGGCGGCGACGAGACCCCGTCGGCGATCATCTCCCCGACGCACGGCACCCTCTACATCGTCTATCTGGCGGTCGCGTTCGACCTGTACCGCAAGCTGTCCTGGCCGCTGAAGCAGATGGTGCTGATGGTGACCGCGGGGCTGATCCCGTTCCTGGCGTTCTTCATCGAGCGCCGGATCGTGCGGGACGCCCGCGCCGACCTGGCCGCCAGGGCGCGGGCCGAGGTGCCCCGCGAGGCCCCGAGCGAGACCGCCGGCAACAACGCCTGAGCCAGAACGTACCCATGCCGCGGCCCGTGGGGCGGAGCGCCTCCACGGGCCGGGCGTCCAGCAGCGGTCTGTACTGCTGTGTGGGCGGCCTGGGACGGGGGTCGGGTCAGAAGTCCGGCCGCCCGGCTCTTCACGGCTCACAGGGTGTCTGGCGCCGGGCACTCACCTCGCTCTCCTTCGGTATCGACGCGGCTCTCGAGAGATCGAGCATGGTGGCCGGGGCCGGGCCGGCGGCGTGGCTCGGAGTCGCCGGCCCGGCGCGGTGGATCCCGGTGCCACGGGGGCAGGCGGCACCGGGTCTCCGGTACGGGGTGAACGGGTGGTCCAGGGTGAACGGGTCCGGCCGGGGGTCGCGGGACCGGCCGGGACGGCCGAGGACCCGAGGTGTGACCGGGCACGCGCCGCCGTCGCCGCCGGCACCAAGGCGGAAGGGGGGAGGTGCCGGCGGCGACGCGACGGGCCCGGTACGCCCTCGGCCGTCCGGACCGCGCCGGAGGGGGCCGGGGGCCGGGCGCGACGAGACAAGCCCGGACCCCGGTCGAAGGGAAGCCGATGAGCGGCGGTTCCGCCGTGCCAAGCAAGTCCCGCGCGCCACATGCGTGCCCTCCCCCCGGTTCGCCGGGTGACGAGCCCCGGGATCTCCGCCGTCCCGAGACTCCCCTTCACCCAGCGTTACGATCTCGTTGCGTTAAGTACCCAGCCTTCACGGCCGCGTAAACACCTGCCAAGGAAGAAAGGCCGAGGGTAAAACCCCGCCCCCAGCGCCCGATCACCGCCACCACAGGCCGCTCCGGGCATGATCGCTCAGAGCGAACGATGCAGAGGAAACAAATTCGAGCTTCGTTTTCTTGAGTGGATATGGCTCAACCTCGGGTTGGGCTGGACCGCTAGAGACTTTGGAGCTGAGAGCATGAGCGAGACCCTGACGCTGCCGGTCCTGCCCCTGGACGACGGGGCCGTTCTGCCCGGCATGGTGGTGCCCCTCGATCTGTCCGAGAACGAGGTCCGCGCGGCGATCGAGGCGGCCCGTGCGGTCGCCCAGACCCGAGGGCCGGGGATCAGGTCGGCGGTCAAGCCGCGCGTGCTGCTGGTGCCCAGGCTGAACGGGAACTACGCGGCCGTCGGCACGCTGGGCGTCGTGGAGCAGGAGGGGCGGCTGCCCGGCGGCGAGCCGGGCGCGGTCGTGCGCGGCGTGGCGCGGGTGCGGATCGGCACGGGGACGACCGGACCCGGCGCGGCGCTGTGGGTGGAGGGCACCAGGATCGAGGTGACCGGCCTGGACGACCCCCGCGTCGAGGAGCTGGCGAAGGAGTACAAGGGCCTGGTCAGCGCCATCCTGCAGAAGCGCGGCGCCTGGCAGGTCGTGGACGTGGTGCAGGCCATCGACGACCCCTCGACGCTGGCCGACAACGCCGGCTACGCCCCCTACCTGTCGAACGAGCAGAAGGTCGAGGTGCTGGAGACCCCCGACGTGGTCGAGCGCCTCACCCTGGTGATCGGCTGGGCGCGTGACCACCTGGCCGAGCTGGACGTGGCGGAGACCATCCGCAAGGACGTCCAGGAGGGCATGGAGAAGACCCAGCGGGAGTTCCTGCTGCGCCAGCAGCAGGAGGCCATCCGCAAGGAGCTGGCCGAGCTGAACGGCGACCCGGCCGACGAGGAGGACGACTACCGCGCCCGGATCGAGGCGGCGAACCTGCCCGAGAAGGTGCGCGAGGCGGCGCTCAAGGAGGTCGACAAGCTGGAGCGGTCGTCCGACGCGTCCCCTGAGGGCGGCTGGATCCGCACCTGGCTGGACACCGTGCTCGACATCCCGTGGAACGAGCGCACCGAGGACGCCTACGACATCGCGGGCGCCCGCGCGATCCTGGACGCCGACCACGCGGGCCTGGACGACGTGAAGGAACGCATCATCGAGTACCTGGCCGTGCGCAAGCGCAGGGCCGACCGCGGCCTGGGCGTCGTGGGCGGGCGGCGCTCCGGTGCGGTCCTGGCGCTGACCGGCCCTCCGGGGGTCGGCAAGACCTCGCTGGGCGAGTCGGTCGCGCGGGCCATGGGACGCAAGTTCGTGCGGGTCGCGCTGGGCGGCGTCCGGGACGAGGCGGAGATCCGCGGCCACCGGCGCACCTACGTCGGCGCGCTGCCGGGACGCATCGTCCGGGCCATCCGCGAGGCGGGCTCGATGAACCCGGTCGTCCTGCTGGACGAGGTCGACAAGGTCGGCGCCGACTACCGGGGCGACCCGACGGCGGCGCTGCTGGAGGTGCTGGACCCCGAGCAGAACCACACGTTCAGGGACCACTACCTGGAGGTCGAGCTCGACCTGAGCGACGTGCTGTTCCTGGCGACCGCCAACGTGGTCGAGGCGATCCCGGGGCCGCTGCTGGACCGCATGGAGCTGGTGCAGCTGGACGGCTACACCGAGCACGAGAAGGTCACCATCGCCCGCGACCACCTGCTGCCCAAGCAGCTCGACAAGGCCGGCCTGGAGGCGTCCGAGGTGAGCTTCGACGACGAGGCGCTGGCGCTGCTGGCCTCCGAGTACACCCGGGAGGCGGGCGTGCGGTCGCTGGACCGCGCGATCGCGAGGGTGCTGCGCAAGATCGCCGCGAACGTGGCGCTGGAGAAGGCGACGCTGCCCGTCTCGATCGGCGCGGCCGATCTGAAGGACTACCTGGGACGGCCGCGGTTCACCCCGGAGGTCGAGCTGAGCAGGTCCGAGCGGCGCACCGGGGTGCCGGGCGTGGCGACGGGCCTGGCGGTCACCGGCGCGGGCGGCGACGTGCTCTACATCGAGGCGTCGCTGGCCGACAAGGAGACCGGCGACACCGGCGTGACGCTGACCGGCCAGCTCGGCGACGTCATGAAGGAGTCGGCCCGGATCGCGCTCAGCTACCTGCGCTCGCGCGGCGCGGAGCTGGAGCTTCCGGTCGGCGACCTGAAGGACCGTGGCGTGCACATCCACGTGCCCGCCGGCGCGATCCCGAAGGACGGGCCGAGCGCGGGGATCACGATGACCACGGCGCTGGCCTCGCTGCTGTCGGGCCGTCCGGTGCGCCCGGACGTGGCGATGACCGGTGAGGTCTCGCTGACCGGCCGGGTGCTGCCGATCGGGGGCCTGAAGCAGAAGCTGCTGGCCGCCAGCAGGCTGGGGATCACGACCGCGATCGTGCCCAAGCGCAACGAGCCGGACCTGGAGGACGTCCCGGCCGAGGTGCTGGAGAACATGACGGTCTTCGCGGTCAGCGACGTCCGGGAGGTCCTGGACCTGGCCCTGGAGCCGGCCTCGACCAGCGCGGCCGTGGCCGCCTGATCCTTCCGTGGAGGACGCGAGCGCCCGCGTCGGCCGATCGGGCCGGCGCGGGCGCTTCGCGTTGCGCCGCGTCCGGGGTTCGAGCTTGACCGATACCCGGGCCGGTGGGCCGTCCCAAAGGGGCGTGGCCGGTTGGCTCGCGGCGCGGAGGGGACGGCGCCCGCGACCGCCGATCGAGCCTGGAGGTGCGGGGCGTGGTGAGATCCACCCGGCCGCTGAGGTTGTGGCAGCCGGCGCCCGACGGCGAGCGCCCGCCCTGGTACGTCCTGATGTTCAGGGTGTCCGCGGTGCTCGCCGCGCTGGTCGTCCTTGGGATCTTCTTCTACTACGCCTTCCGTCTCACGCTGAGTCCCGTCCAGGACAACGGGCAGGCGGGCGGCAACACCGATCCCGGCCGGTCCCTGCGGTTCTATCTCGACGACCCGACCCCGGACACGGTGCGGCAGCTAGGAGGGAACCTCATCCTGCTGGCACCGCTCGGCGTGCTGCTGCCGGTGGTGGCGGTCGCCTTGCGCGGCCCCATCCGGCTCGCGCTCGTGGCCGGGCTGGTGTCGCTGGCGATCGAGGGCGTGCAGCAGTTCCTCGTGATGGGCCGGGCCTTCGACATCGACGATGTGATCCTGAACGTGGCGGGCGTGGTGCTCGCCTACCTGGTGGCGGGACGCCGGATCTCGTACGCGCTGCGGGGACGGCCCTAGCGCGGGGTGAGACGGAAGATCCGCAGCTCGCGGGTGATGCGTTCGCGGTAGCGGTCGTACACTGGCCAGACGCGCACCAGCCGGGGCCAGATCGCGGCGCGGTCGTCGTCCTCCAGCAGCCGGGCGGTGACCGGGACGGTACGACCGCGGAAGGTCACCTCCGCCTCGGGATGCTTGAGCAGGTTGCCCGTCCAGGCGGGGTGGTGCTCCCTGCCGAAGTTGGAGCCGACGACGATCCAGCCGCCGTCCGGCTCGGGCATGCAGGCGAGCGGCACCCGCCGGGGGAGGCCGCTCTTGGCGCCGGTCGTGGTGAGCATCAGGCTCGGGATCAGCGCCTGCCCGAGGAGGAAGCGGCCGCCGCTGGCCCTGTGCAGGGCGCGGTCCAGCGGCGGGACGATCCTCGGCCCGATCCTGGAGAACCAGCGGGCCGCGGAGATCCGCTGGAAGAGCGGCCCGGCCGTCCGTTGCAGCGGCGTCGGTGACCGCCGCCGGACGGCGGCGGCGCTTTCGGGACGCGGGGCCAGCCTTCCGGCCCGCCGGAGGTGGCCGGTCTCGGCCATCCAGCGCAGCCCGTCCTCAAGGGTCTCCTCGACCGGGCGCAGGGTCAGCGACAGCGCGTCCAGCGAGGGGCCGTCGTCGGTCGGCACCAGCCTGACCATGAACTCGGCGGCGTCCCTGGTGAGTGGGTAGTCGAACTGCCTGACGCGCTTGACCGCGTCGAGCGCGGCGCCGGCGCCGAGCATCACCCCGGCCGGGACGGGGAAGCTGCGCGACCTGAGGCCGGTCAGCCGGTCGCACAGGTCGGCGTACTGCCGCCAGGTGAGGTAGTGCCCGCCGAGCAGGAGCCGGTCGGGGGTGGGCCTGGAGGCCGCGCGGGCGAGGGCCTCGGCCAGGTCCCGCACGTCGATGATCGAGGCGCCGCCGGGCGGGAGCGGCCAGGCCAGGTCGAGCGCCCGGCTCACGCCCTGCATGAACGAGTCCAGCACGGGCTGGGAGGGGCCGAACACGCCGCCGGGATACACGACGGTGACCGGGGCGCCGGCCGCCTGGAGGTCCCGGACGTACCGTTCGGCGGCGACCTTGGACCTGCCGTAGCCGGTCCTGGGCGTGCCGAGGGGGCCGTCGGTGGTGATGAGCGGGCCGGGCGGTGGGACGAACACCGCGACCGTCGACACGTGCACCACCCGGTCGACGCCGCGCGCCACCGCGCCGCCGACCACGTTGCGCGTGCCGGACACGTTGACGTGCACCAGGCCGGTCTCGGGGTCGCGGCCGCGCGAGGCGGGCGTGGTCACGCCGATCGCGGCGGCGGCGTGGATGGCTGCGTCGCAGCCGGCCAGCGCCTCGTTCACGGCGGCGGCGTCGCACATGTCGCCTTGCACCAGTTCCACGTCCTCGGGTGTGACGCCGAGCCCGGAGAGCACCGTGCAGGCCCTCCCGGGGTCGCGGACCAGGGCGCGGGGGGCGTGCCCCGCGTCCAGCAGCGCGCGGACGGTGTGGGACCCGACGAATCCGGACGCGCCGGTGAGGAAGACCCGCATACAGGGAAACTAGCGCTTGGTGTCGATCGGAAGGAACCGCCGGGGTTCGCGGGGCGTCGCGGACGGAACCGCGTTCGGCCATCCGGGTGGCATTGCGGACAGGTCCTAACACCGTGGAGACCAGAGTAGGCCGTTGACGCGCCTGGAACGCTCCATCACACTCGGGTGTCACCTGACCGCCGTCGCCCGGGGCCGACACCGGACGCACGTCCGGGGACGACGCCCTGGATCGATGCCGAGATCGAGCCGACCGGGAGGGATCATGAGGATCGGGCTGGCCGGGGCGGGGCGCATCGGTGCGCGCCACGCCGCCGCACTGTGCACGATGCCCGAGGTCGAGTCGCTGGTGATCGCGGACGCCGACCCGTCGAGAGCGCGGGACCTGGCCGTCCGGCTGGACGCCCGCCCGCGGGATCGGGTCCGCGCCGAGGAGTCGGTGTCCGGGCTGTTCGGCGCCGGGCTCGACGGGCTGGTGGTGGCCGCCGCGACCGACGCGCACGCCGCCCTGGTGGAGAGGGCGGTGGCCGCCCGGATCGGCGTGTTCTGCGAGAAACCGCTCGCCGCGGACGTTGATGGAACGTTCCATATCGCGGCGGCGGCCCGGCGCACCGGTGTCCCGGTGCAGGTCGGCTTCCAGCGCCGCTTCGACGCCGGGTACGTCGCGGCCCGCGAGGCCGTCTCCGCCGGCCGGCTCGGCTGGCTGCACACCGTCCGGTCGTGCAGCTTCGACCCGGCGCCGCCGCCCGCCGGCTACGTCCCCACCTCCGGCGGCCTGTTCCGCGACTGCGTCATCCACGACCTGGACTCCATCCGCCATGTCACCGGGCGCGACGTGGCCTGGGTGATCGCCGCCGGGTCCAACCGCGGCGACGAGGTCTTCCGCCGGTACGGCGACGTCGACACCGGGGCCGCCCTGCTCGGGCTGGACGACGGCACCCTCGGCATGATCGGCGCGACCCGGTACAACGCCGCCGGATACGACGTGCGGCTGGAGCTGTTCGGCTCCAAGGACAGCCTGGTCGCCGGGATGGACGACCGCACACCGGTCACCCCCGTCCCCGCCGACGAGCCGGCGGACGCCCGGCCCGCGTACCTGAGCTTCATGGAGCGGTTCTCCGCCGCCTACGACGCCGAGCTGCGCGCCTTCATCGACGTGATCGCCGGGCGCCGCGCCAACCCGTGCCCGCCCGACGAGGCCCTGGAGGCGTTCTACCTGGCCGAGGCATGCGAGCTGTCCAGAAGGGAAGGCCGGATGGTCCAGCCGGAGGAGGTGCGGTCATGAGGCTGGCGGGCGCCCCGATCTCCTGGGGAGTGTGCGAGGTCCCCGGCTGGGGCCATCAGCTCTCCCCGCGCCGCGTCCTGGCCGAGATGCGCGACCTCGGCCTCAGCGCCACCGAGCTCGGCCCCGAGGGGTTCCTTCCGTCCGACCCGGGCGAGCGCGGCGCGCTCCTGGACGAGTACGACCTGGAGCTGGCGGGCGCGTTCGTCCCGGTCGTCCTGCACGACCCCGACCGCGACCCGCTGCCCGGGACCGAGCGCGCCATGGACGACCTCGGCCCCGGTACCGTGCTGGTCCTGGCCGCCGCCACCGGGATCGACGGCTATGACGGGCGGCCCGACCTCGACACCAAGGCGTGGCGGACGCTGCTGTCCAACCTCGACGCCATCACCGTGCGCGCCACCGAGCGCGGCCGTACCGTCACGCTGCACCCGCACGTCGGCACGGTGGTGGAGCGCCGTGCCGAGGTCGAGCGCGTGCTGGGGGAGTGCAGCGTCCCGCTCTGCCTCGACACCGGCCACCTCCTCGTCGGCGGCACCGACCCGGTGTGGCTGTCGCGCTTCGCCGCGCCGCGCATCGCGCACGTCCACCTCAAGGACGTGGACGTGTCGCTGGCCGATTCCGTACGCGAAGGGCGGACCACCTACACCCAGGCCGTCCGCGACGGCCTGTACCGGCCCCTTGGCCAAGGCGACATCGACATCGCCGAGGTCATCCGGTCCCTGGAGGACTCCGGCTACGAAGGCTGGTACGTCATGGAACAGGACACCATCCTCACCACCGAGCCCGCCCCAGCCTCCGGGCCCTGCGAAGACGTGCGCGCCTGCCTGTCCTACCTCTCCTCCAAGGCCGCATGATGGCGCCTTACGACCTCGTCACCATGGGGCGGGTGAGCGTGGACGTGTACCCGCATGACGTGGGAGTGCCGCTGGAGGACGTGGAGACGTTCGGCAAGTACCTGGGCGGCAGCCCCACCAACGTGGCGGTGGCGGCGGCGAGGCACGGTCGCCGTACGGCGGTCATCACCCGCACGGGGGACGATCCGTTCGGCCGGTTCATCCATAAGGCGCTCAAGCAGTTCGGCGTGGACGACCGCTACGTCACCGCCGTGCCCGCGCTTCCCACACCGGTCGTGTTCTGCGAGATCTTCCCGCCGGACGACTTCCCGCTCTACTTCTACCGCTACCCGAAGGCGCCCGACCTGGAGATCCGCGCCGCCGAGCTGGACCTGGACGCGATCGGCTCGGCCCGCATCCTGTGGGCCACCGTCACCGGGCTGTCGCAGGAGCCCAGCCGGGAGGCGACGCTGGCCGCCCTCGCCGCCCGCCGCGACGGGATCACCGTGCTCGACCTCGATTACCGGCCGGCGCTGTGGGAGTCGCGTGACGAGGCGACGCGGTGGACCCGCCGCGCCCTGGAGCACGCCACCGTCGCCGTCGGCAACCTGGACGAGTGCGCGATGGCGGTCGGCGAACGCGCGCCGCGCGCCGCCGCCCGCGCCCTCCTCGGCCTCGGCCTGGACCTGGCGATCGTCAAGCGCGGCCCGGACGGGGTGCTCGCCGTGTCCGGAACCGAGGTCGTGGACGGCCCGCCGGTCGAGGTGGAGGTCGTCAACGGGCTCGGCGCCGGGGACGCGTTCGGCGGCGCGGTCTGCCACGGGCTGCTGGCGGGCTGGCCGCTGACCCGGACGATCGCGTTCGCCAACACCGCGGGCGCCCTGGTCGCGTCCCGGCTGGCCTGCGCCGACGCCATGCCGGACACGGCCGAGGTGGAGAAGGCGATGCCAGGGGAGGGATCATGATCGGCGGCGGCGTGCGGCACCACCTGCCCGCCGGCAGCACCGCCGAGGCGCCGTTCAGCCTGGTCGTCACCCCCGAGACCGCGGGCTGGACCTACGCCTCGCTGCGCGTCCTGGACCTGGGTGACGAGCCGGTCACCTTCGAGACCGGCGAGTTCGAGACGATCGTGCTGCCGCTCGCCGGGGCGTGCGCGGTGACCTGCGACGGTGAACGGTTCGAGCTGGCCGGGCGGCGGAGCGTCTTCACCCGGGTCACCGATTTCGCCTACGTGCCGCGCGACGCCCGCGTGACCGTCTCGGGGCCGGGCCGGTTCGCGCTCGCGGGCGCGCGGTGCGGACGGCGGCTGGTCCCGCGCTACGTCCCGGCCGAGGACGTGCCGGTCGAGCTGCGCGGCGCGGGACCGGCGAGCCGCCAGGTCAACAACTTCGGCACGCCCGCAGGGTTCCCTCACGCCGAGAAGCTGATCGCCTGCGAGGTGCTGACGCCCGGCGGGTGCTGGTCGTCGTACCCGCCGCACAAGCACGACGAGCGGACCGCGACCGAGGCCGTCCTGGAGGAGATCTATTACTTCGAGGTCGCGCCCGGCCCCGGGGGCCGTCCCGGGATGGGCTACCAGCACGTGTACGGCACGCCCGAGCGTCCCATCAAGGTGCTGGCGCAGGTACGGGACGGGGACGTGGTGCTCGTGCCGCACGGCTGGCACGGCCCCTCGATCGCCGCGCCGGGCCACCACCTCTACTACCTGAACGTGATGGCGGGGCCGTCTCCCGAACGCGCCTGGAAGATCTGCGACGACCCGGCCCATGCCTGGGTCCGTGACACCTGGCCTGGGCAGGACATGGATGAGCGGTTGCCGCTCACGACGACGGAGGAGGAGACGCGATGAGGCTGACCGTCGGGCAGGCGATCGTGCGTTTCCTGGCCGCCCAGTACTCCGAACGCGACGGGAACCGCCGCCGCTTCTTCCGCGGATGCTTCGGCATCTTCGGGCACGGCAACGTGGCGGGGCTCGGGCAGGCGCTACTGGAGTACGGCGACGACCTGCCCTTCTACATGTCCCGCAACGAGCAGGCGATGGTGCACACGGCGGCCGGTCACGCGCGGATGAGCGACCGGCTCGCCACGTTCGCCTGCACGTCCTCGATCGGCCCCGGCGCGACCAACATGGTGACGGGCGCGGCGCTGGCCACCATCAACCGGCTGCCGGTGCTGCTGCTGCCCGGCGACACGTTCGCCACCCGCCCCGCCAACCCGGTGCTCCAGGAACTGGAGGACGCGCGTTCCTACGACGTGTCGGTCAACGACTGCCTGAAGCCGGTCTCCAAGTTCTGGGACCGCGTCAACCGTCCCGAACAGCTCGAATCGGCGCTGCTCGGCGCGATGCGCGTCCTCACCGACCCGGCGGAAACGGGCGCGGTGACGCTGGCGCTGCCGCAGGACGTGCAGGCCGAGGCGTACGACTGGCCCGAGGAGCTGTTCCGCGAGCGGGTGTGGCGGATCACCCGCCCGGTGCCCGAGCCCGCCGCGCTCGACGAGGCCGCGGCGCTGCTGGCCGCCGCGGAACGCCCGCTGATCGTCGCGGGCGGCGGGACCATCTACGCCGACGCCACCCTGGAACTGCGCGCGCTGGCCGAGTCGACGGGCATCCCCGTCGCCGAGACCCAGGCGGGCAAGGGCTCGCTGCCGTGGGACCACCCGTCCTCGGTCGGCGCGATCGGCGTCACCGGCACCCCCGCCGCCAACGCCCTCGCCCGGCGGGCGGACGTCGTGCTCGGCGTCGGCACGCGCTACAGCGACTTCACCACCGCTTCGCGCAGCCTGTTCGCCGACCCCGGCGTACGGTTCGTCAACCTCAACGTGGCGCGGTTCGACGCGGCCAAGCACGCGGGCGTGCCGCTGGTCGCCGACGCCAAGGAGGGGCTGCGGGCGCTGCACGCCGCCCTCGGCGCGCACTCGGTCGCGGACGCGTACCGCGCGGAGGCCCGCGAGCTGGCCGCCCGCTGGAACCGGACCGTCGACCGCGCCTACGCCGGTGACGGGCGCGGCCCGCTGCCGACCCAGGCGGAGGTCATCGGGGCCGTCAACCAGGCCGCCGGGCTCCGCGACATCGTGGTGTGCGCCGCCGGGTCGATGCCCGGGGAGCTGCACCGGCTGTGGCGGTCGTCCGACCCCAAGGGCTACCACGTGGAGTACGGCTACTCCTGCATGGGCTACGAGATCGCGGGCGGCCTCGGCGTGAAACTGGCCGTCCTGGACTCCGATGACCCGTCCCGCGAGGTGTTCGTGCTGGTCGGGGACGGCTCGTACCTGATGATGGCGCAGGAGCTGGTCACCGCGGTCGCCGAGGGCGTCAAGCTCGTCGTCGTCCTCGTCCAGAACCACGGCTTCGCGTCGATCGGCGGGCTGTCGGAGTCGGTGGGCGCGCGGCGCTTCGGCACCCGCTACCGCTCCCGCACCGCCACCGGCCTGGACGGGCCGCTCCTCCCCGTCGACCTCGCCGCCAACGCCGCCAGCCTCGGCGCCGAGACGATCCGGGCCGAGACGATCGACGACCTGCGCGGCGCGCTGGCACGGGCGCGCGACGCGTCCGCCACGACGCTCGTCCACATCGAGACCGACCCGCTGGTGCCCGCGCCCGGCGACGAGGTGTGGTGGGACGTCCCGGTGGCGGAGGTCTCCGCCCTGGAGCCGACGCGGGAGGCGCGCGCGGCCTACGAGAAGGCGCGGACCTCCAGGCGCCACCACCTTTGATCAACAAGCCACGCTCTCTGGTACATACTCGTTCATCCAGCCACCCCCTGCGGAGAGAACGGAGCCCCCCGATGACCCGCAC
Source organism: Actinomadura sp. SCN-SB (assembly GCF_043906805.1). Lineage (NCBI taxonomy): Bacteria > Bacillati > Actinomycetota > Actinomycetes > Streptosporangiales > Thermomonosporaceae > Actinomadura > Actinomadura sp. SCN-SB. The sequence goes on from NZ_JBIMPP010000008.1 coordinate 66,306, forward strand.
CCCTCCGATGACCCGCACACGGAAGAACGCCCGGCGCCGGGGCCTCACCGTCCTGGCGGGGGCCGCGGCCCTGGCGCTGAGCCTGCCGCTGAGCGCGTGCAGCGGCTCGGGCGGCAGGAAGGCCGAGGAGAACCCGGTCGCGGGCGGCGCCGGCACCGAGCGGATGACCGTCGCGATGGTCACCCACTCCGGGCCCGGCGACACGTTCTGGGACATCGTCCAGAAGGGCGCGCGGGCCGCCGCCGCCAAGAGCAACGTGGAGTTCCTCTACTCGGCCGACCCGGACGGCGGCAAGCAGGCCCAGCTCGTGCAGGCCGCCATCGACAAGAAGGTGGACGGGATCATCGTCACCTTCGCCAAGCCGGACGCGCTGAAGGACGTCGTCGCCCGCGCCACCGCGGCCAAGATCCCGGTGGTGTCCATCAACTCGGGCGCGGACGTGTCCGCCGACTACGGCGCGATCGCCCACTTCGGGCAGGACGAGACGATCGCCGGTGAGGCCGCCGGCCGCGAGCTGGCCGCCATCGGCTCCAAGCGGGCGCTGTGCGTGATCCACGAGCAGGGCAACGTGGGCCTGGAGGACCGCTGCGCCGGCGCCAAGAAGACCTTCGGCGGGCAGATGGAGAACCTGTTCGTCCCCGGCACCAACATGCCGCAGGTCAAATCCGCGATCACCGCGAAGCTCCAGGCCGACGAGGACGTCGACGGGATCCTCACGCTGGGCGCGCCGTTCGCGGCCACCGCGGTCGACGCGGTGAAGGAGACCGGCGGCCAGGCCAAGGTCGCCACCTTCGACATGAACAAGGACCTGATCGCCCTGCTCAAGGCCGGCAGCATCCAGTTCGCCGTGGACCAGCAGCCCTACCTCCAGGGGTACGCGGCGGTCGACGAGCTGTGGCTGCTGAAGACCAACGGCAACGTGATCGGCGGCGGCCGTCCCGTCCTGACCGGGCCCGCGATCGTCACCAAGGACAACGCGGGCGCCATCGAGCCGTTCGCCGACCGGGGCACCCGATGAGCCAGGCCGTCGCCCGGCCGCCCGTCACGCTCGACGAGCGCCTGACGCGGCGCTCCCCGCTGCGCCGCCTGCTCGCCAGGCCGGAGCTGGGAGCGCTGCTGGGCGCCGTCGCGGTGTTCGCGTTCTTCTCCGTCGTCGCGGACGCGTTCCTGCGGGCGAGCTCGTTCTCGACCGTGCTTTATGCCAGTTCCACGTTCGGGATCATGGCGGTGGGGGTCTCGCTGCTGATGATCGGCGGCGAGTTCGACCTGTCCGCCGGGGTGATGGTGACCACCTCCGCGCTGGTCGCCGCGCTGACCAGCTACCAGCTCACGCTGAACGTCTGGGCGGGGGTGGCGATCTCGCTGGTCGTCACCCTCGCGCTGGGCCTGCTCAACGGCGTCCTCTACATCAGGACGGGCCTGCCCAGCTTCATCATCACCCTTGCCACGTTCCTGATGCTCGCGGGCGCCAACCTGGGCGTCACCAAGGCCGTCACGGGCAACGTCGCGTCCGACTCGATCCGTGACATGGACGGCTTCTCCTCGGCCCGCGCCGTGTTCGCCTCCGACATCGGCATCGCGGGTGTCAACGTCAACATCACGGTGTTCTGGTGGCTGGGGCTGGTCACCGCCGCCACCTGGCTGCTGCTGCGCACCCGCACCGGCAACTGGATCTTCGCCTCGGGCGGCGCGGCGGCCAGCGCGCGGGCGGTCGGCGTCCCGGTCGCCAAGACCAAGATCGGCCTGTTCATGGGCGTGGCGTTCTGCGCGTGGGTGTCGGGCATGCACCTGCTGTTCGCGTTCGCCACCGTCCAGTCCGGCGAGGGCGTCGGCAACGAGTTCTTCTACATCATCTGCGCGGTGATCGGCGGCTGCCTGCTGACCGGCGGCTACGGGTCGGCGATCGGCGCCGCCATCGGCGCGTTCATCTTCGGGATGACCAACAAGGGCATCGTGTACGCCGAGTGGAACCCCGACTGGTTCAGGTTCTTCCTCGGCGCCATGCTGCTCATCGCCACCGTCGTCAACCTCATCGTGCGCCGGAGGGTGGAGGCGAACCGATGACGTTGATCCGGCTCGACTCGGTCGGCAAGAACTACGGCAACATCATCGCCCTGCGCGATGTCTCGCTGGACGTGGCCGCCGGTGAGGTCGCCTGCGTCCTGGGCGACAACGGCGCCGGCAAGTCCACCCTCATCAAGATCGTGGCGGGGCTGCACCGTCATGACTCGGGCACCTACGAGGTCGAGGGCAGACCCGTCGTGTTCGACTCCCCGCGGCAGGCCCTCGACCTCGGTATCGCCACCGTCTACCAGGACCTGGCCGTCGTCCCGCTGATGCCCGTCTGGCGCAACTTCTTCCTCGGCTCCGAGAAGCGCAAGGGCTTCGGCCGCCTGGACGTCGACTACATGCGCCGCACCACCAAGGCCCAGCTCCTGCAGATGGGCATCGACCTGCGCGACGTGGACCAGCCCATCGGCACCCTCTCCGGCGGCGAGCGCCAGTGCGTGGCCATCGCCCGCGCCGTCCACTTCGGCGCCAAGGTGCTCGTCCTGGACGAGCCCACGGCGGCCCTGGGCGTGAAGCAGGCGGGCGTCGTCCTGCGCTACATCGTGCAGGCCCGCGAACGCGGCCTCGGCGTCATCTTCATCACCCACAACCCGCACCACGCCTACCCGGTGGGGGACCGTTTCCTCGTCCTCAAACGGGGCCGCAGCATCGCCTACCGCACCAAGCAGGACATCACCCAGCAAGAGCTCACCGCCCTCATGGCCGGAGGGGAGGAACTGGAACTCCTGGCCGAGGAACTGGAGTCGGTGACCTCCTCCGCCGCCTCCGAACTGGCCCAGGACGCCAAACGCCTCGGCATCACCTCGGACTGAGGCCGGACGGCGCGGACCCGCTAGCTCACCCGCTAGCTCACCCACTTGGCCTGGTCGAGGATCGCGGCGAGGTTCGGGGTGTCGAACTCGTCCACGATCAGGAGCTTCTCCGCCTGGAGGTACCAGAGGCGCTGGGTGAAGAAGACGCCCGTCTTCTTCATCCCGTCCAAGCCGTAGCACTCCATGCGCCACTCCTTGTACTGCGCCTGCCGTCCGGCGACCGTGACCCGCGCCTGCTTCTGGACGGACACGCCCTTGGCGATGGGGTACTTCTCGGGGTCCTTCGGGCAAAAGGCGCCGATGTCGGTGGCCGGGTGGAACGGCTCGTTGGGGTCGTAGCGCGTCCTGTCGTCCCGCTGGTCGATCCATCGCGGGCCAAGCACGGCGAAACCAAGACAGTTGTTGGTGTAGTCGCGGTCGGCGAAGGCGCCCCTCTCCTTGGGCCCGGTGCAGCGGCCGGGGATGTCGACGCGGTGGCCGCTGTCGACGAGCCGCGGGTCGTTCACCGGGTCGGCGACGTCCTTGATGGCGCGGACCTTCCAAGTGGGCGGGGCGGTGAGGAGCAGGTTGCCCACGCGCAACGGCACCCCGCTGAGGGTGGGACGGGGCGAGGAGCGCGACGCGGGTGCGCCGACCGGACCGGCCGGGTCCTCGTCCTCGGAGTCGCGGGTGGTGAGGACCACGGCCACGATGACCACCGCCGTCACCATCGCCGCCGCCACGACGGTCGCGACGGCCTTGACGGGTCCCTTGTCGACGGGTCCCTCGGTGCCGAAACCCTGAGACGCGTGGGTCGTGGCCTGGGACGGCTGGTGGGTGGCGGACGCCGATCCACCGGCGTGCTGAGCGGCGGCGGTGGCGGGCGTCGCCGCGCCGCCCGTCGCCGCGCCGCCGGTCGCGGGGGCCGGCCCGGCCGCCAGGGGGAACAGCCCCGCGAGCGCCGCCGCCGCGGCGGCCAGGGCCCGGACCGCACGGCGCTCCCAGTCCGGGCCGTAGTTCTGGACGGCGATCGCCTCCAGCTCGGTGACGAAGGGAACGGCCCCCGGCGGTCGCTGCGACGGGTCCTTGGCGAGGCCCTGGGCGATCAGCGGGCGCAGCGGCTCGGGAACCTCCCCGATGGGAACGGGGCCCGTCAGATGCCGGCCCGCGAGCGCCATGCGGTCGGGCGCGTTGAACGGCCGGCGCCCGGTGACGCATTCGTAGAAGACGCACGTGGCGGCGTAGACGTCGGTGGCCGGAGTGGCGGGTTCACCGCGCCACTGCTCGGGGGCCATGTAGTACGGGGTGCCCGCGCGGCTGCCCTCACCCGCCCAGACCGCCACCCCGAAGTCGATGAGCTTGCTCAGGCCGTCGCCCTGGACGATGACGTTCGCGGGCTTGTAGTCGCGGTGGACGACCCCCACGTGGTGGGCCGCCGCCAGCCCCAGCAGCGACCCCTTGAGGACGAGCAGCGACGCCTCGGGACCGAGCGCGCCGTGCTCGGCCAGGATCGTCTTCAAGGGCACGCCGTTGACCGCCTCCATGATGATGGCGGCGCCGTGCGGGCCCTCGACGAGCTGGTAGAGACGCGCGACGTTGGGATGCTGGACCTGGCCCATCATCTGGGCCTCGTGCCGGAACCTGGCCTGGTCGGCCTCGGCGGCCCCGGCGGGCAGGTACTTGATGGCCACCGGGGTGCCCGCCGTCTCGTGCCGGGCCAGCACCACCCTGCCCTGGGCGCCCCGCCCGAGCTCCCGTACCTCGGTGAAACCGGAGACCGTCCACTCGCTCATGCCGTTCCTCCCCGCGACGAAACGGTCATGTGACGCGCGACACGGCGACCAGGTTCACTCACCGGCGGTGAGCTGGGCGGCCAGGAGGCGGACCCGGGGCTCGTGCTCGTCGTGGCCGACCACGACCGGGGGCTCGTTGTAGGGCATGGCGTCGGACGACCGGCGCAGCTTCACGTACTGGCCGCACGCGTCGATCGCGTACGGCTCCATGTCGTCCTGCAGCGCGCCGATCACCGTGATGCCGTGCGTCTCACCGATCTTGCGGAAGAGGGCGACGGCCTCCTTGCGGTGCTCCTTGCCCAGGTTGCGGCCCAGCTCGTCCAGGACGAGGACCAGCCGTCCGCCGCCGGAGCTGGCCAGCGCGGCGGCGCACACCAGCTTCACCGCCTTCTCGTCCATCAACGCGGTGTTGGCCCGCCGGTTGTACGGGACGTATCGCTGGCCCTCGGAACGGCGCCATTTCGGGGTGACCTTCCAGCGCCACTCCTGCTCGGGGTCGCCGGGCGGTTCGGGGGTGGGGAACTCCAGCGTCGCCCCGTACCCGCCGTAGGTGACGTCGAGCTTCTCGAACTCCTCGGCGACGCGCTGGAGCCGGGCCCGGATCGCCGCGGTCAGCGCGGTGCGATGCGCCTCGGCCGCGCCCGCCGCCTCCTCGGCGCCCTTCTGGGCCTTCTCCAGGTCGGCGCGGCGGGCCGCGAGCTGCACCTCGATCTGGCGCCGCTGGTGGCGCTCGTAGTCCTCCTGCTGCCGCAGGTACCCCTCCAGCGCCGTCACCAGGCGCGGGAAGGTGGACTGCTCCCGTTCGGTACGGCGTCCCTCGCCGTCGGCCCGCTCGCGCAGCAGGAAGCGGATCTCCTCGGGCATGTCCTCGTCCGAGGGGCCGTCGGGGAAGACACGGCGTAGGGCCTCGGAGAGGTGCTTCTCCGCGCTGTGCCACCACTCGTCCGGTGTCCAGGTGCTCTCGTCGGCGTCGAGGGAGGCCAGCCATTCGGCGGCGCTCTCGCGCGACCCGCCCCACCGCTTCTCCAGGTCGTCGAGCCCGAGCGCGGCGCGCTTGTCGGCCAGGTCGGCGGACGCCGCCCGGACGCGGTCACGGTCGCGCTCGTGCGCCTCGCGCCGGGCGCGCAGCCGGTCGATCTCCAGGGCCCGGGTGTCGGCCTTGGCCTGGAGCCGCCGTAGCGTCTGCTCCGCCGCGCCCAGCCGCGGTCCCAGGCGGGCCTCGCTGCCCGCAAGCTCCTCCAGCCTTTCGCGCAGCTCGGCCATCCGTTCCCGGACGGATGCCAGCTCGTCCGCCGCGCGGGCCGCGTCGAGGCGGCGGGCGGCCAGGGCCACGTCCGCGGCGGCGCCCTCCGCACGCTCCTCCGCCTCGGCCAGGGAGTGCTGCGCGGCCTCCAGCGCGGCGCGCGCGGCCTGGACGCGGGCGACCCGTCCGGTGACCGGCTCGGGGAAGCCCCCGATGACGACGACGCCCGTGCCGGTGCCGCCTTCGAGGGCGGAGAAGAAACGGCTCAGGGGGAGGACGCAGCGGACGCCGTCCGGAAGGCCGGGCGTCTCCGCGGCCCGCCGGACGTCCAGCCCCGCGTCGGCCGGGACGATCATCGAGCCGGGCAGCGCGCGCAGCGCCTCGGCCGCGGAGCCGAGGTCGTCCGGGCCGACGACCACGGCGGCCCGGTACGGCCACAGCGCCGCCTCCCAGCGGTCCCGCACCTCGCCGGCCAGTTCCACGGCGTCCAGCAGGCCGACCGCGGCGATGCCCGCGCCCGCCAGGGCGCGGATCTGCTCCGGCGCGCTGCTCTCGCCCGCCTCCGCCTCCGCCAGCGCCCGCCGGGCCCGGTCGACCGCGCCCTTGGCCATGCCGAACCGCTGCTGCGCCTCGTCCCTGCGGGCCTCGGCCTCGGCGAGCTCGCGGGCCGCGGTGGCGGCGTCCCGGCCGTCCGCCTCGCGCAGCCTGTCCTCCAGGGCCGAGACCCGGCGGCGCAGCTCCTCCAGCCGGTTGCGCGCCACGGCCTTGTCCGCGCCGAGCGTGTCGGCCTGGCCCTTGAGGCCGGCCAGCGCCGCGTCCGCCTCCGCGAGCCGCTCCTCCAGCGCGCCGCCGGTCAGCTGGTCGATCTCCCGCTCGGCGGCCCGGACGGCCGCGACGATCTCCTCGTTCTCCCGCCGGAGCCGGTCCAGCTCGGCGGCGTGCGCGGCGTCGGCCGCGGCGGCGTCCACCAGCAGCCGGGCCTGCCGGGTACGCCAGCACCGCGTGGCCGCCGCGACCTCGTCCCGGGCGCGGTCGCGCCGGTCGAACGCCGCCAGCAGCGACTCGGCCTCGCGCTCCCATCCCGACAGCCTCTCGGCGGCCTCCGCGGCCCGCGCCCGCTCCCTGTGCTCCTCGGCGCGGGACGTCCGCTCGGCCTCCAGCTCCCGGTCGAGCCCGGTCAGCGCGGCGATCGCCGAGAAGATCCGCTCCGGGCTGATCTCGTTCAGCGGCTGCGACAGCAGGTTGGTGGCCACCTTGGACCGCACCGACGTGGACAGGAACGACACGCACCGCACCTGGCCCCCGTACAGGACGCGGCCGAGGTCCTTGGCGACCACGTCGCGGCGGCCCGCGCTGCGCGGCAGTCCCGCCCACAGCCGGTCGGCCAGCGCCACCCGTTCCGCCTCCGACGGCGCCGCCGCCAGGTGGACGCCCGCGCGCCACCGGACCTCCAGGTGCGGCGCGTCCGCGTTCACGCGCAGCCACACCGTCAGCGGGTCGCCGCCGGTCCCGTCCGCGTGGTCGAAGACCCCGACGATGTAGCCGTGCTCGGCGCTGGCCCACCGGCTGTCGCCCTGCGCCGCCAGCTCGGCGTTGAACAGCAGCTCCGCGACCGCCCGCGCCCCGGACGCGAACCGCCACTGCTCGTCCCCCAGCAGTGCCGTGATCGCCGCGATGAACGACGACTTGCCCGCGCCGTTGGAGTCCTTGGGTCCCTGCCCGGCCACGACGATCAGCGTTCCGGGGACGGTCGGCACCGGATGGGTCGACAGCCGCGAGATGTTCACCGCCTGCACCGCGATCAGCGTCCGGTCGCCGACGACGTTCTCCCCGGGGCCCGTCCGCGCGGTCGCGGCGTCGGGCACCAGCGGTTCCGGCTCCAGCACGGCCGTCACGAGCTCTCCCCCCGATCGTTCGCCCGGCCTTTGCGGCGGGCGCGGATCGCCGCGGCCAGCGGCGAGCCCGGCCCCGCGGCCAGGATCAGCTCCTCCTGCAACCTGCGGCGCGCCGCGGGCGTGAGCCGGTGGAACTGCGGCCCCGGCGTGAACCCGCCCGCGTCGTCCCCGTCCGCCCTCACCTGCGTCACCAGCCCGGCCGTCCGCAGCCTGCGCAGCGACGCCTCCAGCTCGCCGACCGGGAGCTGCGAGCGGCGCCGCAGCTCCTCCAGCGGCACCGGGTACGGCGACAGCCACGAGTCGTCGGCCAGCCGCCCCGCCGCGCGCGGGATCGCCACGCTGTGAATCAGCACCAGCACCAGCGCGGCCCTGTCCGCGACCGGCGGCACGCACTCCGGGTCGGACGCGAGCTCGGCGGTCACGTCGTCCCGGTAACCGGAAATCCACGCCGGTTCGCCGGACCGGCCCGCGCGCACCAGCGTCCGGCCGCCCCGCCGCAGCATCTCCTCCAGCGTGCGCCGCAGCGCCGGTTCGCGCAGCGCCGCGAACCGCACCTCCGCGACCGGCTCCGCCGCGTGCTCCACCGCCATGTACGCCGCGACCAGCTCCGCGCGCCGCTTCTCGTCGTACGACCGGAGCAGCGGCTCGAACGCCTCACTCACCCGCGGCCTCCGGCCGTGGGAGGCGGCGGAGGAGGTCGCGCAGGGAGGCCAGGGTCTCCTCACGCCACAGGGCGACGCGCGGGCCGGGACGGACCGTCCCGGCGGGCTCGTCCAGCAGCAGCCAGCCGGTGTCGGCCAGGCGGCGCAGTTCCCCGGTCGCCCAGCGGCGGGCCAGCTCCGGGTCCCCGCGCGACATCCCCTCGTACACCTCCAGGACGGACGCCACGGTCGCCGTCTCCCCGGGCCATGGGACGTCGTCCAGCCGGGTCCAGCAGCAGCGCAGCGCCGCCGCCAGCACCCGCCGCGCCTGCCCGGCGCGGTCCAGCGGCATCGGCGCGACCTCGTACTCCTCCAGCAGCGCCGGGGTCGTCCCGTCGGGCCAGGACGGCAGCAGCCACACCCGTTCCCCGTCCGAGGCGCCGGCCATCCCGGCGGGCACCGGCTCCGCCACCGGGACGGACGGCACGCCCAGCACGCGGGCTCGCGCACGGGCCAGCATCTCCGGATCGACGCTCATCCCGCGTCCGTCCTCTCGATGGCGCCGTCCGTCCTTTCAAAGGTTCCGGGTGTCACCCAGCTCGGGGCCTCGCCGGGACGGGCGTCCAGCCCTTCCGACCACACCAGCCGGTAGGGCAGCTCGGGATGCAGGTGCGCGGACGACAGGTCGGCGAGCAGTCTCCGCGCCGCCACCCAGTCCTGGTCCAGGACCTCCTCCACGGCGACACGGTCCCGGCCCCGCAGCACCTGTTCGGCGACCTCCCGCAGCCGTCCGGCCGTCGTGGTGTCCTGGCCGATGTCGTCCGACAGCCCCTGGTCGGGCAGGGACGGCCGGGGCGGCGCGGGACGCGGGGGCGTGCTGCGCGGGCCGTCCTCGACCGCCGCGACCACCGCCGAGGGCTCGTGCCACGGGGCGGCCGCGTCGAACACGAACCCGTCGAGCACCGCGGCCAGTTCCTCGCGGGTGGCCGTACGGGCGAACGTCCGCCAGGTCTCCGGCGGCAGCAGGGTCAGGTTGCGGGTGGTGCCCGCCGAGTCCGACAGCCGGGCCGCCGCCCGGCGCGAGGCGTCCCCGTAGGCGTAGATCGCGGCGCGCAGGTCGGTGCAGGCCCGGTCGAGCTCCGGCCAGCGCCGCAGGATCGCCCCGTGCAAGCGTTCCGCGCGGGTCAGGATCTCCTCGGTGCCCCACAGCTTGGGCGCCTGCTCCCGAAGCTCCTCGATCGTCCCGTTGGTGAGGGTGAGCAGCTCCACGCTCCACAGCCGGAAGGCCCGCGCCAGCCCCTCGGCGCCGGCCCGCGCCTGCCCGGCGGTCATCCGCGGGTCGGCCACGTTCAGCTGCTCCAGCGCCAGCAGCCGGTGCATCTCGCTCTGCCCGCCGTCCAGCATCATCCGCCGGATGAACATCAGCCCGACCACGCTGGTGAACGACGCGCGGTACCGCAGCTGGTTGGGCTTGGGGAACACCTCGCGGACGGCCCCGAGGCCCTTGAGCACGCGCAGCCGGTTCTCGAACACCTCGGCCGGGTAGCGGCGGCACACGTACCGCATCTGCTCGCGGCTCAGCCCCTCCTCGCCCGCGTCGGCGAACGCGGCCAGCAGCGTCTCGGCGACGTCCACCAGCTCGGGGTCGTCCACGACGGCGCCGCTGTCGCGGGCCAGCGCCGCGAACATCTGCCGGTAGACGCCCAGCACGGCCTCGCCGACCAGCACGTCGTCGAGGCTGGCGGCACCGGCGCCTGCGTCTTTCCTGGGGGCGGACCCCCAGGTCCCCGGGCCGTCGCCCGAAGAGCGGTCGTGGGTTCGGGACACGGCGAACTACGGTACGGCCCCGAGCCGCCCGACGTGGAATCGGGCGTGTCAGACCCCCGGGCGGGGCCGGTGGCCCGCACCAGTCAAACCCGTGACGATCCACACGCACCGGTGACACACTCACAGGGACCACACGGGAGGTCACCGGCCGGAAAACGACACTTGTGGGCGCATGACAACGCTAAAGAGCAACCGTGACGCAGTGAAGACCAACCTGCCCGTCGAGCCCGACCCGTTCATAGGACGCGAGAGGGATGTCGGAGACCTGGGCTCCCTCCTGGAGACCATGCGGGCGGTGACGCTGGTCGGCGCGGGCGGCATCGGGAAGACGCGCCTGGCCGTGCGGGTCGCGCGGTCGCTGCTCCCGCCCGAGGGCCCCGACGGGGACGGCGCCGAGGGCGTGTGGTTCGTGGAACTGGCCGACCTGCCGGCCGACGGGCCGTCCGACGTGGTGGCGCGGCGGGTGGCCGCGGTGCTGGGGGTGGCCGAGGAGGAGGGGCGGCCGGTGCCCGACACGCTGGCCGACGCGCTGCGCGGCCGGGCGCTGCTGCTCATCCTGGACAACTGCGAGCATCTGGTCGCCGACTGCGCCGCGCTGACCGGCATGCTGCTGGCGCGCTGCCCGCGCCTTCGGGTCCTGGCCACCAGCCGCGAGCCGCTGCGGATGGCGGGGGAGACCGTGTTCCGGGTGCCGCCGCTGGAACCCGAGGAGGCGGCGCGGCTGTTCGTGGAACGGGCGCGCGCCGCCCGTCCCGGCTTCAACGGCGGCGGCGCGGTCGAGGAGATCGGGCGCGCGCTGGACGGGGTGCCGCTGGCCCTGGAGCTGGCGGCGGCCAGGGTGCGGGTGCTGTCGGTGGAGCAGATCGCGCACCGCTTGGCCGACCGGTTCCGGCTGCTGAACGCGGGCGACCGCACCGCCCCGCCCAGGCAGCGCACGCTGCGCGCGGCCATCGACTGGAGCCACGAGCTGCTCTCCGAGCAGGAACGGGTGCTGCTGCGCCGGCTGTCGGTGTTCTCCGGCTGGACGCTGGAGCAGGCCGAGCAGGTCTGCGCGGGCGACGCCTTCGCGGCCGACGACGTCCTCGACCTGCTCACGGCGCTGGTGGACAAGTCGCTCGTCGTGACCGGCGGGGAGGTGGCCGGGGAGGTCAGGTTCCGGATGCTGGACACGATCCGGCAGTACGCGACCGAGCGGCTGGAGGCGGCGGGGGAGAGCACGCGGATGCGCGTGCTGCACCGGAACGCGCTGCTGGAACGTGCCGAGCCGCACGGTGAGATCGCCATCGCCGAGCGTCCGGCGTCCTGGGCGGAGCGGGTGGACCTGTTCCGCCGGTACGACGCCGAGATCGGCAACGTGCTGGGCGCCCTGACCTTCTCCCTGGAGAGCGGGGACATCGAGCGGGGCCTGCGCATCTGCACCGCGCTGCGCACGTACTGGATCGTGCGGGGGCAGGCCGCGGAGTGGGCCGAGTGGACCGACCGGTTCCTGGCGCGGGCTGACGACCTGCCGCCGTACGTCCGGGGTCCCGGGCTGGCGGGGCGCGCGCAGATCGCCGTGGGCGGTCGCGACTTCGTCCAGGCGGGGGAGTTCGCCGAGGCGGCGCTGGCGCCGTGCCGCGCGGCGGGGGACGAGTTCATGACGGCGATCGCGCTGATCACGCTGGCGGAGGCGCACACCAGGGCGGGACGCCACGACGAGGCCGGCGCCGGCCTCGACGAGGCCGACGCGATCGCGGGCGGACCGGGCCAGGAGTGGAACCGCGCGTACGCCTCGATCGCGCGCGGCTACCTGCGGATCCGCCAGGGCAGGCTGCGGGAGGCCAGGGAGTCCCTGGAGACCGGGCTGTCGATCATGCGGGACATCGGCCAGCTCTGGGGTGCCTCGCACGCGCTGATCGGGCTGGGAAGGCTCGCCGAGTCGCGCGGCGACGGCCCCGCGGCCCGCGCCTGCTACACCGAGGCGCTGCCGATCCTGCGGGAGATCGGGGCGCGCCCGGAGATCGCGCGGGCGCTGGCCGGGCTGGGCCGGGTCGCGCTCGACCAGGACGAGCCGGCGGCGGCGCGCGAGGCGCTGACCGAGAGCCTGCGGCTGAGCAGGTCCACCGGGATCCGCCTGGACGTGGCGCGGGCGCTGGACACCTTCGCCGAGCTGGTCGCGCGCGAGGGCGACCACCGGCGCGCGGTCTTCATCGGCGGTGCCGCCGCGGCGCTGCGGGACGCGGCGGGCCGCCGGCCCGGCACCGGCGCCCGATTCGAGCGGACGCTGGAGCCCATCCGCCGCAAGCTGGGCGAGCCGCTGGTCGCGCAGCTCTGGGGCGAGGGCAGGGCGGCGTTGCCGGACGAGGCCGTCGACCGCGCGCTCCGGGCGCCGGAGGGCGACGGGCCCGTGGAGGCGGGGTCGCTCGCCGGCGCCGTCCCCGCCCCGCGTCCCGAACCGGGAGCGCGGGCGGGCTCGTCCGTGGCCGCGCCCGTCACCCCGCCGAGCGCGCTCACCGCGCGCGAACGGGAGATCGCGCTGCTCGTCGCGCGCGGGCTGAGCAACCGCGGCATCGCCGAGGAGCTGGTGATCAGCCCGGCGACGGTGGCGCGGCACGTCACCAACATCCTGACCAAGCTGGGCTTCGCCTCCCGCGCCCAGGTCGCCGCCTGGGCGGTCGACCACCTCGGCGACACGCCCTCCTAGCACGCCCGTCCTCCGGGCCTTCGGCCTGCTCACGCGGCTGTGTACGCATGGTGTACTCACCACGACCGCTACCTGACCGTCACCGGATACGAACACGTATCCCAACTTCGAAGCATGTGCGGGCGCCCGGTCTTTACCTAGCGTCGGGTCATGGACACCAGAAGTGGCGGTGCGGATCCGCTCGCGGTCTTCCCTGCGGTCACGGTGACCGAGGCGGTCATCGGTGCGGGCGCCGACCCCGGAAGGCCCGCCGTGGTGGACGCGACCTCCGGGCGCGTGCTCACCTACGCCGAGCTGGTCAAGGACGTGGGCGCCGCCGCGGCCGGGCTGGCGGCACAGGGCGTGGCGCCCGGCACCGTGGTGGGCGTCCACCTGCCCGACAGCCCGGAGTTCGCCGTGGCGACGCACGCCGTCATGGCCGCGGGCGCCGTGCCGCTGCCGCTGCGCGCGACGCTGTCGGCGGCGGAGCTGACGCGGCTGCTGCGGGCGGGCGGCGCGCGGGCTCTGATCACCTGGCCGGTGCTGCTGGACATCGCGCGGGAGGCGGCCGAGCCCACCGGCGTCGACCGGCTGTTCTGCTTCGGCGAGGAACCCGGCGCCGAGCCCTTCGGCGCGCTGCTGGCGCACGAGCCGGCCGCGGTGCCGCTCGCGGGCGCCGTCGCCGACCTGGAGGCCGACCCGGCGATGCTGGCCTGCACGCGCGGCACGGCTGCGCCCGCCCGCGTCGTCGCGCTGGGCCACGCGGAACTGGTCGCGGGGCTGGTCAGGGTCGCCGCAGCCGGGATGATCGGCCCGCGCGACATCGTGCTGTCCGCGCTGCCGTTCAGCGGCGCGCTCGGGTTCAACGGCGTGCTGAACCCGGCGCTGCGGCTGGGCGCCACCGTCGTGGCCGGCCCCGCGGCGGGCCGCCGCGAGCTGATGCGCGCCATGGAGCAGCACGGCGTCACGGTCGTGCTCGTCCCGCCCCGGACGGTGGAGACCTTCGCCTACGACCGCGCGGTCTCCGGCTACCGCCTGCACGCGCTCCGCTCCGTGGTGTCGGTGGGCGGCCCGCTGAACGCCGAGGTCGCCCGCGCCTGCGCGGTCCGTCTTCACTGCGCGGTACGGCAGGCGTACGGCCTGACGGAGACGGCCGGGATCACCCATCTCAACCGGCGTCCCGCCGAAGAGGGCACGCTGGACTCGGTCGGCCCGGGCCTGCCGGGCGTGGAGTGGCGGATCGTGGACGCCGCCACCGGCCGCGACCAGCCCTCGTACCAGCCGGGCGAGATGTGCGTACGCATCCCCGCCACCGGCACCGCGGGGCGCGCCCACGCGAGATGGCTGCGCACCGGCGACGCGGCCTTCCGCGACGAGCACGGTCGTGCGTACATACTGGGCCGCCTGGGCGAGGGACGTTCCCGGCTTCCCGGTCGAGACATGCGATGAGGCGCGGCTACACACGCTTCTACACACTTCTTCGGATGTGGTCGCGGGCGCGCCGCGCCTACCGTCGGCGCATGGTCGACGCAAGCTCGGGTCCTGCGGTCGTCCCCAGCGCCACGGTCACCGCGACGGTGCTGGACGCGGCGCGCCGCAACGCGGTCCGCCATCCCGACCGTCCCGCACTGATCGGTTCCGGCCGCCAGGTCGGCTTCTCGCGTTTCGCCGTGGTCGTCCCCGCCGCCGCGGCCGGCATGGCCCGCCACGGGGTGCGCATGAGGGACGTGGTCGCCGTCCATCTCGCGGACCCGTGCGACGCGGCGCTGGCCGTCCACGCGGCCACCGCCGCCGGCGCCGTGCCCGCGCCGCTGCCCGCGCACGCCTCCGCGATCGAGCTGGCGCGGCTCATGAACGAGTGCGGCGCGCGGTTCCTGCTGACCGGCTCGGGCGAGGAGGCGGTGCTGGCGCTGTCCGCCACCGAGCGCACCTACATCCGCCAGGTCTTCGCGTTCGGCGACCTGCCGGGCGCCACCCCGTTCGCCCGCCTCGTGGACGACCAGGAGGGTCCGGACCCCGCGTCCCTGGTCGCCGGCCTGGACCCGCTGCGGGACGCCGCGCTGCGGCTGTGCGACCCGCCCGAGGCGCTCACCCACGCCGACCGGCTCGCCGACCTCTACCGGCTCGGCGCCGCCGCCGGGATCGCGGACGGCGACGTGGTGGCGTGCTGCCCCGAGGACTGCACGCCGCCCACCTGGTTCGGCCTGATGGACCTGTGCCTCACGCAGGGCGCGACGTTCGCCGGGGTCCCCGACCGCGCCCCTCTCTCCCTGCTCGCCGCGATCGAGACCCACCATGCCAACCTGGCCGTGGTCACGCCCGCGAAGCTGCGGGCGCTGGCCTTCCAACCGGAGCCGCCCGCGACCGGACGCGAGGTGCGGCTGCTCGTCACCGGCACGGCCGATCCCGACGTGGTCCGGACCTGCCGCGCGCGGCTCGGCTGGACGGTCACGTTCCTGGTCTGACCCCTGCTTTGAGCGGGGCGGGCCGGGGTCACGCCTGCGCGGGCCGCGGGATCGACTTGTGCTCCAGGCAGGGCGGCAGCCCCTCCGGGCCCAGCTCGCGTCCCTCACCAGCGAATGCTTGCTTGGTGGCGTTCGGCACGGCATCGCACGGCCGCCCGCGATGTCATCCTTGCCTGGTGCAGACCGCCGACATCTGGTTCGACCCGTCCTGCCCCTACACCTGGATCACCTCGCGGTGGCTGCTGGAGGCCGCGCGGGTCCGCCCGATCGAGATCCGCTGGCACGTGATGAGCCTCGCCGTCCTGAACGAGCACCGCGACGACGACCCGGAGGGCGACCCCGAGGGCTACCTGTGGCTGCCCGTCCGGATCTGCGCCGCCATCGCCGTACGGCACGGCCAGGAGGCGCTCGGCCGCTACTACACCGCGTACGGCACCCGCGTCCAGGAGGCCCGCGACCGGCGGCCGGGCGTGGTCGAGGACGCCCTCGCCGACGCCGGGCTGCCCGCATCCCTGGCCGCCGCCGCGCTCACCGACGAGTACGACGGCGCCGTCCGCGCCTCCCACGAGGAGGGCATCGCCAAGGTCGGCACCCACGTCGGCACCCCGATCATCGAGGTGACCCGCGAGGACGGCCGGCGCGTCGCCTTCTTCGGCCCCGTGGTCTCCCGCGTCCCGCGCGGCGAGGAGGCCGGGCGCCTCTGGGACGGCACGCTCATGGTCGCCGGCGTCCCCGGCTTCCACGAGATCAAGGGCCCTCCGGCGCCTGCCGATCCCGGTCCCGGCCTCGGCTGAACAGGTGCGCGTTGGGCTTGCGCGCCAGGTCGGCCAGCTCCCCGAGCTCCACCACCTCGACACCGTGCGCGGCGAGCCGTTCGGCGCCGGACCCGTTCACGAACACCGACGGCTCGCGCCAGGCGAACACCACCCGCCCGATCCCCGCGCCCACGATGAGGTCGGCGCAGGGCACGGGATGGGAGCTGCGCTCCCCGCAGGGCTCCAGCGAACTGTAGATCGTCGCCCCGGCCAGGTCCGCCCCGTCCGCCTTGGCGAGCGCCGACTCCTCGGCGTGGTCCAGCGGATCGGCCTCGCGCGAGTACCCCCGGGCGATCTCGGCGCCGTCGGCGCCCACGATGACGGCGCCCACCGAGAACGCGGTGGACGACCGCGGGCAGAGCCGGGCCAGCTCGCAGGCCAGCCGCAGCCAGTCCAGATCATCCACGCGCGCCGCCGAGCAGGTAGCGCAGCAGCACCAGGTCGCCGATCCGCGTCGCCTCGGCCAGCCGCATCGGCCGCTCGGGCGACTGCGGGAACACCCCGGGTCCCACGAACCGCGGCGCGGACGGGTCACCGATGAAGAACGGCGCGACCACCAGCTGCACCTCGTCCGCCAGCCCCGCCGTGAGGAACCGGGTGTGGATCCCCCCGCCGCCCTCGACCATCAGCCGCCGCACACCCCGCTTGTCCAGGTCGGCCAGCATCGCGGCCAGGTCCGGCGGATCACCGGCGTCCACCACCTCGGCCCGCTCGCCGAGGCGTTCCGCCAGCCCCGGGACCACGGCCGGCGGCGCGTACACGAGCTTGGGCGAATCCCCCGTGGTGAAGAACCGCGCGTCCGGGTCCAGATCGCCGCTCGCGCTGATCGTCACCTTGACCAGGTCGGGAGGCATCCCGCGCTCCACCCGCCGCTTCCGCCGCGCCGCCGACTTGACCAGCAGCTTGGGGTCGTCCGCCCGGATCGTCCCGGCGCCGACCAGGATCGCGTCGCAGGTCGCCCGCACCCCGTCCACCCGATCGAAATCCGCCGCGCTGGACAACCGCAACCGCTCGGGGCTCGCGTCGTCGATGTACCCGTCCACCGACATCGCGCAGCTCAGCAGCACATAAGGACGTTGGCTCACTCTCACAGTCTTCCAAATGGCGGGTCAAGCGGCGTTTCTGCGCCGGATGTGACAGGGGTGGTGCCTATGGTTGCCCCGATATGCGACTCCTCCACACCTCCGACTGGCACCTCGGTAGATCCTTTCACCGCGAGGACCTGATGGCGGCCCAGGCGGGCTTCATCGACCATCTGGTCGAGACCGTGCGCGCGGAGCGGGTCGAATGCGTGCTGGTCTCCGGGGATGTGTACGACCGCGCGCTGCCCTCGCTGGACGCGGTGGCGCTGTGCGACGAGGCGCTGGTACGGCTGGGCGAGCTGGCCCGGGTGGTGCTGATCGCGGGGAACCACGACTCGGTGCGGCGGCTCGGGTTCGGGTCGCAGCTCATGGACGGGTCCGGCGTGCACGTCCGGACCGATCCCGGGCGGGTGGGGGAGCCGATCATCGTCGGGGACACCGCGATCTACGGGATCCCCTACCTGGAGCCGGAGCTGGTGCGGGAGCCGTGGAAGCTGGACGAGCGGAGCCACGCGGCGGCGCTCGGCGAGGCCATGCGGCGAATCCGGGCGGACATGGACGCGCGGCGCGGCCTGCGGTCGGTGGTGATGGCGCACGCGTTCGTCACCGGGGGCAAGGCCAGCGACAGCGAGCGCGACATCTCCGTGGGCGGGGCCGCGAACGTGCCGGTGTCGGTGTTCGACGGTGCCGACTACGTGGCGTTGGGACATCTGCACGGGCGGCAGAGGATGACCACGCGGGTGCGCTACTCCGGCTCGCCGCTGGCCTACTCGTTCTCCGAGGAGCACCACGTCAAGGGGTCGTGGCTGGTCGACCTGCGCGCGGACGGGATCGGCGCGGAGTTCGTGGAGTCGCCCGTGCCGCGGCGCGTGGCGCGGGTGCGGGGGCGGATCGATGAGCTGCTGACCGATCCCCGGTACGAGACCTACGAGGACCGCTGGTTGCAGGTCACCCTGACCGATCCGCGCCGTCCGGCGGGGGCGATGGAACGCCTTCGCCGGCGTTTCCCGCACACCCTCGTGCTCGGCTTCGAGCCCGAGGGGGCGGAGGACGAGAGCGCGCGCACCTGGTCCGAACGGGTCAGGGAACGCTCGGAGCTGGACATCGCGGGGGACTTCGTGACCGAGATGGGGGAGGCGCCGCCGTCCGAGGACGAGCGCGCGCTGCTGTACGAGGCGTTCGAGGCGTGCCGGGGCAAGGACGCCCGCCTATGAGGCTGCACCGGCTGGAGATCAGCGCGTTCGGGCCGTTCGCGGGCACCGAGGAGATCGACTTCGACGTGCTCTCCGAGGCGGGCCTGTTCCTCGTCCACGGCGAGACGGGCGCGGGCAAGACCAGCGTGCTCGACGCCGTCTGCTTCGCGCTGTACGGCAGGGTCCCGGGGGCGCGCGGCGCGGTGAAGGGGTTGCGCAGCGACCACGCGGCCACCGGCGTCGAGCCCCGGGTCGTCCTGGAGACCACGATCAGGGGACGGCGGCTCCGTATCGCACGCTCGCCCGAGTGGGAGCGTCCCAAGCGGCGCGGCACGGGAACGACCCGCCAGCACGCCACGGCGCTTCTGGAGGAGTTCCGGGACGGGGCGTGGACGCCCTGGTCCAACCGGATCGACGAGGTGAGCGATCAGGTCGGGCGGCTGCTGGGGATGACGGCCACGCAGTTCTGCCAGGTGGCGATGCTGCCGCAGGGCGAGTTCGCGAGCTTCCTGCGCGCGGGCGCCGACGAGCGCCGCAAGGTGCTGGAGCGGCTCTTCGCCGCCGAGGTGTTCACGCAGGTGGAGAAGTGGCTGGCCGAGCGGCGCGCCACTACCGGACGGGAAGCGGACGCGCTGCGGGCCAGGGCGGTGTCCCTCGCCGACCGGATCGCCGAGACCACCGGCGACCCGCGGCCCGGCGAGAACATCGGGAACACCGCGGACATCGGGGACGCATGGGACGTCGAGGCGCTGCCCGCGTGGGCGGCCGAGCTGGCGGCCCAGCACGAGGCGATCCTGGCCTCGGCCGAGGAGGTACGGGCACGGACCGCCGAGGAGCTCACGGCCAGGCGTGAGGCCTTGGACGAGGCGCGAGCGCTCGCGGACGCCCAGCGCCGGCACGCCGAGGCGTTGCGCCGCCGGGACGCCCTGCTGGAGCGCGCCGAGGAACGCGCCCGGCTCACGTCCGAGCTGGACGCGGCGGCGCGTGCCGACCGTGTGCTGCCCCTCGTCCGCAACCTGCGTGACCGGGCGCACCGCGCCAAGGCGGCGCACAACGCCGCCGACCTGGCCAGGTCGCGGGTCGCCGCGCTGGCCGGGCCGGACGCCGCCGAGGACGTGCTGGCCAAGGCCGAGCGGGCGCGCCGCGACGACATCGCCGCGCTGGACGGCAGGCGCGCCTCCGCCCGCAGGCTGGCGGAGGTGACCGCCGAACGCGGCCGGCTCACCACGGAACGCGAGGCTCTGGAGCAGCGGGAGGCGCGGGCCGCCGCGGCCCTGGAGGATCTTCCCGCCGTGGTGGACGAGCAGCGGGCCGCCTACGAGGCCGCCACCCTCGCCGCCGCGTCCCGTCCTGGAGCGCAGGCGGCGGTCGAGCAGGCCCGGACGCGGCTCGGCCTCGCCCAGCGCCGCGACGAGCTGCACGGCATCCTCGCCGAGGCGGAGGACGCGCACCGGCAGGCCGTGGACGCGGCGCAGGCGGCGCGCGACCGGTTCCAGGAGCTGCGGCAGGCGCGGCTGGAGGGCATGGCCGCCACGCTCGCCCAGGACCTGGTGGACGGGGAGCCCTGCCTGGTCTGCGGATCGCCCGATCACCCCTCGCCCGCGCCCGCCCTCGGCGCCGTCCCCGGCGAGGACGACGAGGAACGCGCCAGGGTGGAGTGGGAGCAGGCGCAAGGGCTGCGCGAGGAGACCGGCGGGAGGGTCGAGTCGGTGCGCGCCGACCTGGACGCCAAGCTCGAAGCCGTCGGCGAGGCGCCGGTGGGCGAGCTGGCCGCCGAGGTCGAGGAGGCGGAGCGCGCGCTGGCCGCTGCCCTCGCCGCCGAGGCGGACGTCGAACGGCTGGAGGCCGCGCGGCACCGCGCGGAACGGGAGCTGGAGCGGGCCCGTGACGAGCGCGACGAGCTCGCCCGCGCCCTGGCCGCCAACGCGGCGAGCGATCGCGAACTGGCCGCCGAGCAGGCGCGCCTGGAGTCCGAGCTGGACGAGGCGCGCGGCGACGACCCGTCCATCGAGGCCCGGATGCGGCGGCTCGGCCGCGAGGCGGACGCGCTCGCCGAGGCCGTCCGGGCGCTGCGGGACGCCGACACCGCCTCCGCCGAACTGTCCGCCGCCCGCGCCGAGGCCAGGGCCGCCGCCAGGAACCAGGGCTTCCGCGGCCCGGACGAGGCGGCGGAGTCCGCGCTCGACGACGAAGAGCAGGCCGCGCTGCGCGACCGGATCCGCCGCTTCGACGACGAGGAGGCGGCGGTCAGGTCGCTCCTCGCCGATCCGGCGCTCAAGGCCGCGGCCGGGGCGCCCGCCCCGGACCTGCCCGCGCTGGAGTCGGCGCTGGCGGCCGCGGAGGCGCGGCACACCGCCGTGGCGTCCGCCGCCGAGCGCGCCCGCCGCCGTGGCGGCCGCCTGGCCGAGCTGCGCCGCGAGCTGTCCGGCGCGGTACGGGAGTGGCGCCCGGCCGCGGAGCGGCACCGTGTGGCCGCGCGGCTGGCGGGCCTGACCTCGGGCAAGTCCGCCGGCAACCGGCTCGGGATGTCCCTGTCGGCCTACGTCCTGGCCGCACGGCTCGAACAGGTCGTGGCCGCGGCCAACGAGCGCCTGGACCGGATGTCGTCCGGCCGGTACGCGCTGGAGCACACCACCGACCGGGCGGCGGGCGACCGCGGCAAGGGCGCGGGCGGGCTCGGCCTGCGCGTCCTGGACCGCTGGACGGGACGCCGCCGCGACCCGGTCACGCTGTCGGGCGGCGAGTCGTTCGTCACCTCGCTGGCGCTGGCGCTCGGCCTGGCCGGGGTGGTCACCGCCGAGGCCGGCGGCACCGAGATCAACACGCTGTTCGTGGACGAGGGCTTCGGCACCCTGGACGAGCAGACCCTCGACGAGGTGATGGACGTGCTGGACGGGCTGCGCGACGGCGGCCGGGCCGTCGGCATCGTCAGCCACGTCGCCGAGCTGCGCTCCCGGATCCCGGTCCGGCTGCGCGTCACCAAGGCCCGCGACGGGTCGGTGACCGCCGTCGCCCGCTGATCGCGCCGCCCCACCCGGGGGTCCGCGCCGCGTCAAAGCCTGCGGGCGACGGTGGCCAGCGCCAGTCCGCACGGCGGCTCGTACGGACGGTCGGGACGCCACTCCGGCGCGGCGACCAGGCCGGGCTCGACCGGGTCCAGCCCGTCCAGGAAGCCCGCGATCCGCTCCCGGGGCCGGAACTCGGCCACCAGCTCCACCCGGCGCAGCAGGTCGGCGCAGAGCCGCCGTTCCTCGTCGGTCATGGCCTCGTCGGTGAGCTCGCACAGCGCCAGCAGGCCGCCGGGGGCCATGGCGTCGCGGAAGGCGCGGACCACGCCCTCCGGGTCCGCCTCGTCCCTCATCTGCGCCAGCGTCGTGATCATGAGCACGCCCACCGGCCGGTCGAGGTCGATCGTCCCGGTCACCTCGGGGTGCTCCAGGACGGAGCGGGGGTCGCGGGCGTCCGCGTCCACCGCGACCGTGTTCGGCTCGCCGTGGACGAGCGCCCGGTAGTGCACCACGGCCATCGGGTCGGCGTCGACGTACACGACGGGCGCGGCGGGGTCGGCGCGGTGCACGATCTCGTGGACGTTGACCTTGCCCGGCAGGCCGCAGCCGACGTCGAGGAACTGCCGGAGGCCCTGGGCCAGCATGAACCGCACGGCGCGTCTCTTGAATCTGAGGATCTCACCGGGCAACCGGTACAGGGCGGGGAGCGCGGTCAGGAGCAGCATGGCGGTCGCCCGGTCGCAGCTGTAGTTGTCCTTACCGCCCGAGGCGTAGTTCAGGATGCGGGTGCCGGTCGGCCTGCCGAGGCTGAGGTCGTACCGGTATCGGTCGGTCATGGGTGTCCCCCGGGGAGTTCGGCCCGTCCAGCCGCGCCGCGGGGAGGCGCGGTGGTCAGCCGGGCCGCGAAGGGACGGCCAGCTTAACCCACCATGATCGCTGTTGGCAGCCGGACGATCACTCAGCGGCGCGGTTTTCCGCACTGAGGAATCGGGGTCCGGGGGCCGGGCGCCTCCAGGGAGAGCGCCTACAGGTAGAGGCCGGTGCCGTGCTCGGGACGTTCGCTGGCGATGGCGTGCAGGTCGCGCTCGCGCATGACCAGGTAGTTCTCACCCTGGATCTCGACCTCGTACTGGTCCTCCGGATGGAACAGCACCCGGTCGCCGACCTTGACGGTGCGCGCGTGGTGCCCGACGCCGCAGACCTCGCCCCAGACCAGCCGGTTCGACTGCTCGACCGTGGCGGGGATGACGATGCCGCCGCTGCTGCGGCGCTCCGTGGCCTCCTTCTCAACCTTGATCATGACGCGATCGTGGAGCATCTGCACTTCGAACTTCGGATCGGACACGCTGTGCATGTTATCCGCCCGTGGAGCGGACGGCGGCCCACGCATCCGCGATGATCTCGGGCAGCGCGGACCGGGCGGGCCGCCAGCCCAGGTCCCGCCGGATCGCGCGGGCGTCGCAGACCAGCAGCGGCGGCTCGGGCTGCGGCGGCCTGCGGACGGTCGGGACGGGACGCCCGGTGACGTCCTCCACCGCCTTGATCACCTCGCGGACGGAGGCGCCCGCGCCGCCGCCGGCGTTGTAGACCCGCCCCTCGCCGGGCGGCGGGCAGCCTTCGAGCGCCCGGACGTGGGCGGCGGCGAGATCGTCCACGTGCAGGTACTCGCGGACCGCGCCCCCGTCGCCGTTGATCTGAAGTTCGGCGGCCCTCCCCGCGGCCACCGCCAGCGCCTTGGGGATCAGCCTGGTCTCGTCGGGGTCGGGCCTGCCGCCCACCGAGCCGGCGACGTTGAAGGTGCGCAGCACGACCGCCCCGGCCGCGCCGGTGCGGGCGTGGAACAGCACGGCCTGCTCGGCGGCCAGCTTGGACGCCCCGTACGGGCTGGTCGGCGCGGGGGCCTGCTCCTCGGGGATCGGCTGCCGATCGGGGGCGCCGTACACCGCGGCGGTCGACCCGTACACGACGCGGGTGACGGTGCGGGGCAGCGCCTCCAGCAGGTTGACGGTGCCCTGGACGTTGGCGGTGAAGAAGCGCAGCGGCTCGGCGAACGACTCGCGCACCCGGGTCAGCGCGGCGAGGTGGCACACCGCGTCGTACGGCTCGTCCAGCACGGCGCCGAGCCCGGCGGGGTCGAGCAGGTCGCCGACGACCGGGCGGACGCCGGGCGGCAGGTCCCGGCCGGGCCGCCGCACCAGGCCCCCGACCTCGTGCCCGGCGGCGACGAGGCGCCGTCCCACCGCGTATCCGACATAGCCCGCCGCGCCCGTCACCAGCACCCGCATGCCGCGCCTCCCAAGGCTCAGGTGGTGGAGCGTACCCCTCGGTGGGCCGTGGCGGGCCGGGTGGCCGCGGCGTCCTCGGCCTGGTCCGCCTTCTCGTCCGGCTCGGGCTCGTACCTGGGGAACACGGCCAGCGCGATCAGCGCCAGGGCGAGCCCCGTGGCCCGCAGCGAGAACGGCCCGAAGTCCCGCGGCCAGTGCTCGCCGAACATCACGTAGCCGCCGAGCACCTGGGAGGCGCGGCCGATCACGGTGAGCACGGACGCGACGATCGCGACCCGGCACCGCTGGAGCGCGATCTGCAACTGGATCAGCGCGAGCCCGGAGATGCCCAGGGTGAGGTACGGGTAGGGGGAGAGCATCACGGTGCTCACGCTGCCGGTGTTCTCGTACACGATCGCCATGCCGCGGATGGCGGCCTCGCCGAGCCCTGCGCAGGCGCCGATGCCGATCCCGTACGCGACCCCGGCCAGCTTGCGGGCGTGCCTGCCGCCGCCGCGCCGGTCGCCGACCAGCCAGACCATCGCGGCGACGAGCAGGGCGGGCGCGACCACCGCGAGCAGGTGCCAGGGGCGCTCGGGGCGCAGCAGCGAGGTCTCGGCCGTGAGCGGTTCGTCCGAGCCCGCCCCGGCCGACAGCCCGATCAGCACGGTGGCCAGCACGAACAGCGCCACGCTCAGCCACTCGCGGGCGCTCAGCCGCTCGCCGAGGAACCACACGGCGTACACGACCAGGAAGACCAGGCTGATCGCGAAGATCGGCTGCGCCACCGCCAGCGGCATCTCGGTGAACGCGACCACCTGGTAGGCCAGCCCGAGGAACAGGATGAGACCGCCGCCGAACCAGACCGGGTCGGTCACCATGTGCCATGCCGCGTGGAAGGGCCGGCTGCCGCGCAGCGGCGGCATCCGCGACGCGGCCAGCCGGAACATCAGGAAGGCCGCGTAGTAAGCGCTTGTTGACAGCAGA
The DNA here is from genome assembly GCF_043906805.1 of Actinomadura sp. SCN-SB. Lineage (NCBI taxonomy): Bacteria > Bacillati > Actinomycetota > Actinomycetes > Streptosporangiales > Thermomonosporaceae > Actinomadura > Actinomadura sp. SCN-SB. The sequence goes on from NZ_JBIMPP010000008.1 coordinate 91,042, forward strand.
GCCAGGGCGGCGTAGCCGAGAGCGTGGCCCATCGCGGGGGAAGCCTTTCAGCGGGACGGCACGGGGTCGTGGGCCGGCGCGCCCCCACGCCGACGGTCAGACACCATGCCCTGTCACCCGCCCCGTGACAACCCCGTGACAACCCCGTGGCACCCGGCGGGCCGGGCGGCGGACGGGTCAGTCGTAGCTCCGCCCGGTACGGGAGCCGATCCGTTCGGTGACCCGGGCCGGGACCAGCCGGGACAGGCCCGCGAGCGCCTTGTACTGCGCGCCCGGGATGCTCACCGGGACACCGCGCCGCAGGTCGCGCAGCGCCGTCGCGGCCACCTCGTCCGCGTCCAGCCACAGGAAGTCGGGGATGCCGGAGGTGTCCATCCCGGCCCGCTCGTGGAACTCGGTGCGCACGAACCCCGGGGCCAGCGCCATCACCCGCACCCTGTCCGCGCCGGGCCGCCGGGCCAGGTCGTGCTGCACGCCCTGGCTGAACTTGATCACCCATGCCTTGCCGGCGCCGTAGGTGCCGCGCACGGCGTACGCCGACATCGACGAGACGTTGATGACGCCGCCCCTGCCGCGCTCCAGCATCCCCGGCAGGACGGCGTGGGTCAGCCTCAGCACCGCCTCGCAGTGCACCCTCAGCAGGGCCAGCTCGTCGGCCAGCGGGACGTCGAGCCACAGCCCCTTGTTGCCGAAGCCGGCGTTGTTGACCAGCAGGTCCAGGCCCGCGCGGCAGCGGTCCTCGGCGGCGGCCAGCCCCTCGTCGGTGGCCAGGTCGGCGACCAGGACCTCGGTGCGCACCGCGTACGTCTCGTGCAGCTCGCGCGCGGTGTTCTCCAGGCGCACCTTGTCGCGGGCGAGCAGGACCAGGTCGAACCCGTCGGAGGCGAGCCTGCGGGCGAACGCGGCACCGATCCCCGCGGTGGCTCCGGTGATGAGAGCGGTCGGCATGGGACCGAGCCTAGGGCCCTCGCCTACCCGGTGGTAGTACGACGCACCACGAAGTGGCGCGGGTCGGGACGGCGGGTGGCGCGGCGGTAGGTGAAGGTGAACCCCGGCCAGTTGTTCACCACCGTGCCGTCCTTGGTCATGTACCAGCTCTCGCACCCGGACGTCCACACCGTGGCGCGCATCCGCTCGCGCATCTCCCGGCCGAACGCGTCCTGCACGTCGGGACGCACGTCGATCCAGTCGAGCCCGGCGTCGCGCAGCGCCCGCACGCACCCGACCACGTACCGGAACTGCGACTCCAGCATGTAGATGATCGAGTTGTGGCCGAGGTTGGTGTACGGCCCGTACAGCAGGAACAGGTTGGGGAAGCCGCTGACCACGATGCCCAGGTGCGCCAGCGCGCCGCCCCGCCACTCCTCGTTCAGCTCGCGCCCGTCCCGCCCGACGATCTTCATAGGGGCCAGGAAGTCGCCGGTGGCGAACCCGGTCGCGTACACGACCACGTCCTGCGGGCGCTCCCGGCCGTCGCGGGTGCGGATGCCCTCCGGGGTGACACGCTCGATCGGCTCGGTGACCAGCTCCACGTCGTCCCTGGTCAGAGCCGGGTAGTAATCGCTGGACAGCAGGATCCGCTTGCACCCCATCGGGTAGTCGGGCCGCAGCGCCGCGCGCAGCCGCGGGTCGGCGATCTGCTCGTCGAGGTTGGCGCGGAACCGGCGCTCCATGAGCTTCATGAGCCTGGGGTACTTGATGAAGCCCAGCGCCCGCGACTCGAAGCCGGCGTAGATGCGGGCGCGGTTCAGCTCGTACAACCCGGGCACCGCCTTGAGCAGCGCCTTCTCCCAGCCCTTGTACGGCCGGTCGGGCTTCTCGATCACGTACGGGGCCGACCGCTGGAACACCGTGAGCCGCTCGGCGCGCCCGGCGAGCTCCGGGACGATCTGGATGGCGCTGGCGCCGGTGCCGATCACCGCGACGCGCTTGCCGGTCAGGTCGGTGTCATGGTCCCAGCGGGCGGAGTGGAACGCCGTCCCCTCGAACGTGTCGCGGCCCGGGATCGACGGCAGGGCGGGCCGGTTCAGCTGCCCGCAGGCCGACACCAGGACGCGGGCGGTCAGCGTGTCGCCGCCGCTGGTGGAGATCCGCCACAGCGCCGCGTCCTCGTCGAAGCGGGCCTCGGTCACCTCCGTGCCGAACCGCACCTTGGGCAGCACACCGTGCTTGCGCGCGCAGGCCCACAGGTAGTCGAGGATCTCCTCCTGCGGAGGGAACCGCCGGGTCCAGTCGGTCTTGGGCTCGAACGAGAACGAGTACAGGTGCGACGGGATGTCGCAGGCCGACCCGGGGTAGGTGTTGTCGCGCCAGGTACCGCCCAGCCCGTCGGCCTTCTCCAGCACGGCCACGTCCTGGAACCCGGCCCGGCCGAGCTGGATCGCCATACCGATGCCGCCGAAGCCGGAGCCGATGATCACTGCGTCGTGCGCGGAGTCCATGAGCCGTCCCGAACATCGTTCTCTCGTGGTCCCTCCCGAGGGTAAGTGGACACTTCGCCCCTGAACACCCCTCGGCTCCGAGGCGGACGCCCTTGACCACCTCGGGGGACCGCACCACCGTGTACGTGCGCGGCCCCGTCAGCGGGCGCGGCCCGGCCAGCACCGCCACCCGGCGGTCGATGACGATCGTCTCCTGCGGGAGGCGGGTGGTGCAGATGCGCACCGACGCGCCTCGCTCGACCAGCTCCATCAGGTGCCGCTCGGACTCCTCGTCGGCCAGCACGCCCACCTGGGCGTCAGCCATGTCACCACCGCCCGGCTCGCCGAGGCGCGCCGGATCGCGCCCGTCGCGGCCGTGCGGAACTGGTTCGACGTCACCAAGCCCGCGGACACGGCGATGCTGGAGGTGTGCGAGCGGGACGGGATCGCCTACGCCCCGTTCTTCCCACTCGGCGGGTTCGGGATCCCGGACGGCCCGGAACTGAAGGAGATCGCCCACCGGCACGGCGCCACCGTGCCGCAGGTGCTGCTGGCCGGGCTGCTGGCCCTGTCCTCCCCGACGCCGCCATCCCGGGAACCTCGTCGGTGGCGCACCTGGAGGAGAACGTCGCCGCCGCCCGCCTCCGGCTCACGCCCGAGGATCTGGCCGGGCTGCGCGCCTCCTCCTGAGGGCTTGGCGCCCCTCAGGCCAGGACGACCAGGGCGGCGCGCAGGTCCGGGTCCAGCGTGTGGTTGGGCGCGAGCCTGCCGGTCGTGGCGTCCACGAAGTCCGCCGAGGACAGCTCGGCGGACCGGCCGTCCAGCTCCACCCGGAAGCCGCCCGCGATCTCCTCGGCCCGGACGGGCGCGCCCTGCTCGTCCAGGGCGAAGAGGCCCACTCTGGACCGCCACGCCGTGCGTCCCGGTTCCTCCCCGGGCCGGACCGGGACGTTCACGTCGTCGGCGTGCGTGGCGTACTCCGAGCAGTAGTGGAAGGTCTGGAGGCCGACCGGGTACGGCCCGGCCAGCGTGGGGAGGGTGGCGCCGGCGCCGAGCGCGCGCATCCGGCGGCGGGTCTCGCCGCTCTTGCGGCGCCATTCCTCCAGCACCGTCTCGACGGGAAGGCCGCGCCGCTCCCGGACGCACCACTCGTTGAACGCGTCCACCCCGCCGATCCCCTGCTCCGCGAGCAGAGCGGCCAGGCCGTCCAGATCGTCGTTCAGGCAGGCGTGGTTGTACAGCTCCTGCCCGGCGAGATGCGCCAGCACGTCCCGTACCGACCAGCCTCCGGCGCGCGACGGATGATCCCAGTCGGGCCCGGTGAGCCCGTCGAAGTACGCGTCGAGCCGCGCGGCCTCCGCGTCGAGGATGGCGAAGGGGTCCAGGCCCCGGAGGATGTCGGCGTCCATGCGGGTAGCACTGCCCGGTTCCGGCCGCCGCGGAACCCGGCCGCGTGTCAACCGGCGGAGCGGCTCGGGCGTGACCTCTGTGGCGCGGCGCCGTGGCGTTCCGTGGCCACCAGCACCCCCGGCCGCCACGGCGCCGCGACCTCGTCGCTCAGGTGTCGTGGAACGAGCCGGGGACGATCACGCGCAGGGCGTTGCCGAGCAGCCGCACCGACACCGGTGTGCGGCCCTTGACCTCCCCGTCCACGTCCACGTTCAGCGGCGGGTCGGTGGCGATGTGGACGTGGTCGGTGGTGAGGAAGGCGTCCTCGTTCAGCGAGCGCCACTGGCCGGTCAGCACGTGCCGGGCGGTCGCCGAGGCCAGCCGCAGCCGGTGCTCGTCGCCCAGCCGGTAGACCGCCAGCAGCCGGTCGTCGGGGCTGGCGTCGCGGGCGATGCGCTGGCCGCTGTGGTGCGCGCCGTTGGCCACGTTGAGCTGGTGGGTGGCCATCTCGTGGGTCTCGCCGTCGATGGTGATCGTGGCCCGGAACGCCTCGTGCCTGGGCAGCAGCCGGGCCGCCGTCACCGCGTACGCGCCGCGGCCGATGAACCGTTTCAGGTCGTGCGGCACCTGCTCGGCGACGTGGACCGAGAGCCCGATGCTGACCATGTTGGCGAAGATGTGGCCGCCGTCATGGTGGGCGGCGCCGCCGGGGCTGGGCGGCTCCGCCTCGACATGGCCGACGTCCACGTCGGCCACCTTGCCGTCCCGCAGGACGCCGACCGCGCCCTTCAGGTCGACCGGCAGCTCCAGGCTGCGCGCGAAGTTGTTGGTGGTGCCCAGCGGCAGGATGCCCAGCGCGATGTCGCGGTGGGCCAGGTGGCCGACCGCCTCGGCGACCGTCCCGTCACCGCCGCCCACCACGACCAGGTCGGGGTCGAGCGCCAGCACGTCCTTGAACAGGTCGTTCAGCCGGTCCGGCTCGGTGACGGGGAAGACCTGCGCGAACTCCAGCCCCGCCTCCTCCAGCCGGCGGCGGGCCGTGCTGTACAGGCGGCGCCCGCGCCGGGACCGGGCGTTGATCACCAGAACCGCGCGTCCCGTCCCCCGGATCGCCGACTGCAGCTCGCGTTTAGTGCGCACTCGACCGGTCGCCTCCCCTCCACCCGCCGGGGCACACACTACCCAGGCACCCCTGCTCTTCCCGGACAGGTATTTTATATTCCGTTACCCTGAGTTGAACCGGCGGCGGAGTTGGGGACATTCCTTGTAATGGCGTTTACGGGAATGCCGAGGCGAGAACATGTGGCGGCGCGGGCTGTTCGGAGCGGGAATTGTTACGGGAATGGTGGGGCTTTTGGCCTCCATCGCCCCGGACGACCCCGCCACACCGGCGGCGCCGTGCTCGGACGACGGCGCCGTCGTGGTCGGCGAGCGCGGGGTGGGCCCGCGGCTGCTGGACCTCACCGTCCGCTCGCCCGCGCTGGCCGGGGCGGCCCGCGTGCGGTTGCTGCTCCCGGCGGGCTGGTCGCGGGACGGGGTGCTGAACGGGCGCACCTGGCCGGTGCTGTGGCTGCTGCACGGCAGCGGCGGGCGCGGCGACCACACGTCCTGGACGGCCAACACCGCGCTGGAACGGATCGCCGGGGGTGAGGGCGTCCTGGTCGTCATGCCGGACGGCGGGCGCTGCGGGAACTGCTCCGACTGGTGGAACCACGGGGCCGGTGGTCCGCCCCGATGGGAGACGTTCCACCTGACCGAACTGCGGCAGATCCTGGAACGCGGATACGGCGCCGGGACGCGGCGCGCCATCGCCGGCGCCGGAATGGGCGGCACCGGCGCGCTCGCCTACGCGGCGCGGCATCGCGGCCTTTTCCGGGCCGCCGCGTCGTTCAGCGGGGCCCTCAACACCCTGGACCGCGACGACACCGGGCTGGACGTGCCCGACCTGATCGAGCTGGGCGTGGCGACCGGCGGGTCGCGCTCCGCCGACTGGACCGACCTGTGGGGCGACCCGGACGAGCAGCGCCCGGTCTGGCGCCGGCACAACCCGTTCGACCTGGCCGATCGCCTCGCCGGCGTGCGCCTGTACCTCAGCTCGGGCGACGGCGCGCCCGGCCCGTACGACCGGTGGCGTCCCGGGGATCCCGCCGCCGCGCGGGGCCGGGACGTGCTGGAAAGGGTCGCCCACCGGTCCGGCACCGCGTTCGCGGCCAAGCTGAGGAGGCTGGGCATCCCGGCGTCCACGCACTTCTACCAGGGCACCCACCGCTGGCCCTACTGGGGACGCGAGCTGGACTGCGCGCTGCCCGTCCTGCTGTCCGAGATCACCTGATCCGGTCGGTAGGGTCCGATGCGTGACTGAATCCCGTTCTGGTGCGGGCGGGCCGCGCGGCGACGCCGAGGTGCCCGCCTTCTGGAAGGCGCTGGGCCTGCCCGGCCTCATCGACGTGCACGTCCACTTCATGCCGCCGCGGCTCATGGCCCGGGTGTGGGAGTACTTCGACCGGGCCGGGCCGCTGCTGGGCCGCGAGTGGCCGATCCGCTACAGGTTTCCCGAGGAGGAGCGGATCGCGTACCTGCGCACCCTCGGCGTGCGGGCGTTCACCTCGCTGGCCTACCCGCACAAGCCCGGCATGGCCGCGTCCCTGAACGAGTGGACGGCGGCGTTCGCGGAGCGCGTCCCCGAGTGCCTGCCCACGGCGACGCTCTACCCGGAGCCCGGCGTCGCCGAGTACGTGCGCCGCGCCGTCGAGGGCGGGACGAAAGTCTTCAAGGTGCACCTGCAGGTGGGCGGGTTCGACCCGCGAGCCCCCGAGCTCGACCCGGTGTGGGGCCTGCTGTCGGACGCCGCGATCCCGGTGATCGTCCACGCGGGGTCGGGACCGGTCGCCAACGGCTACACCGGGCCGGAGCCGTTCGGAGGCGTCCTGGCACGGCATCCACGGCTCACGGCGATCATCGCGCATCTGGGCGCACCCGAGTTCGAGGGGTTCTTCGAGCTGGCCGACCGGTACGAGCGCGTCCACCTCGACACGACGATGGCGTTCACCGACTTCTTCTCCGCCCTCGGCTCGTTCCCGGAGGCGCTGCGGCCCCGGCTGCGCGACCTCGGCCTGAACGGGCGGATCCTGCTGGGCACCGACTTCCCCAACATCTCCTACGAGTACGCCCACCAGCTTGACGCCCTGGCCCGCCTCGACCTGGGCGACGACTGGCTGCGCGCCGTCTGCTGGGACGCCCCGGCTCAGCTCCTCGACCTCTCACCGCCGGGGTGACGGGCGGGCTTCAGGCGGGCGAGCCTCAATGGTCACAGCGGTCGTCGCCGTTGTGGTCGTGCGGCTCCTCCTGGGCGGAGACATGGCGGGGCCCATGCGGGTCCTCGCAGTGGAAGTCGTCGTCGATGTGGTCCACCTCAAGGGTGGTGTGCGTGATCCCGTAGGACGAACGCAGCAACTGCTGCAAATCGCGCCGCACCGTGTGGCAGTCGCCCCTCGGCTCCACCAGGACATGCGCCGACAGCGCCGGGTAGCCGGAGCTGACCTCCCACACGTGCAGGTCGTGGACCTCCTCCACGCAGGGGTGCCGCGCCAGCCGGTCGCCCAGCTCCCGGGGGTCGAGCCCGGCGGGGGCGGCCTCCATGAGCACCCGGCCCGCGTCCCGCAGCAGCTCGTACCCGGCCTTGAGCATCAGCGCCGCCACCAGCAGCGACGCGATCGCGTCGGCACGGGTGAAGCCGATCGTCCAGATCACCAGCCCGGCGATCGCGGTGGAGATGAACGCGTACAGGTCGTTGAGGATGTGCTGGAACGCTCCCTCGATGTTCAGGCTGCGCCGGTCGGCCCGCCCGATCAGCAGCGTCGCGGCCACGTTCACGACGATCCCGGCCAGCGACGTCCAGAACACCAGCGGCCCCGCCACGTCCGGCGGGTGCAGCAGCCGCTCGATCCCCTCGTACACGAAGAACAGCGCGAGCAGGATCAGCGTCAGCCCGTTGAGCTGCGCCGACAGGATCTCGGTACGGCGCAGGCCGAAGGTGAAGCCGGCGCGCGGCGGGCGCGCCGCGATCCGCATCGCGATCAGCGCCAGCGTGATCGCGAACGCGTCGGTCATCATGTGCGCCGCGTCCGTGATCAGCGCCAGCGACCGCGCCATCAGGCCGATGACCACCTCGCCGGCCATGTACGCCAGGATCAGCGCCAGCGCCGCCGCCAGGTACCGGCGGTCCGCGCCGGGCGAGACCGCCTGCCCGTGACCATGGCCGTGCCCGTACGCGTGCCCGCCCAGGCGCTCCTCCGGGTGGGCGTCGGGCCCCGTCATCCGCCGGCCTCCCGGTGGCCGGTGTGGGCCAGCGCCATGTCCAGCAGCATCCGGACGTGCGAGTCGTCCAGCCGGTAGTACGCGCGGCGGCCCGCGCGCCGCACCCGGACCACCCGGTGGGCGCGCAGCAGGCGCAGCGCGTGGGACACCGCCGACTCGCTGTGCCCGCACGCCGCCGCGATGTCGCAGACGCACATCTCGCCGCCCTCCAGCAGCGCGGTGATCACGCGCAGCCGTCCGGGGTCCGACAGCAGGCCGAACACCTGGGACAGCTCGTCGATCTCCGTGGCGCCCGGCATGGCGGCGGCCACCACGGCCACCTTCGCGGGGTCCACCACGCGGACCGCGCAGGCGTCCGGGGCGACCGCGACATCTGAAGGACTGCTCATATGAGCAAGCTTAGTGCACGCCCCTTCGCCCCGCCGGGGGCGAACCCGCCGGTCAGACGGTTCCCCTCCGCCGCGCCATGACCGCGGGCTCGACCGACGGCGGTGGCGCGCCCGCGCTCGTCTCCTCGATCGGCGGCTCGCCGGACGAGTCCGGCCCGGACCCGGCTCCGGTGTCCTCACCGGGCACCTCCTGGCCCGGTACGTCGCCACCCGGCGACGGCCCGTCGGACGGATCCGGGGTGCCGGGCTCGTCCGAGGGCGAGTCCGGAGGCAGCGAGTCCTGCGGCGACACGCTGGGGTCCATGGTGCCCGAGCCGTCCGGGCTGGGCGCCGCCAGCTCCTCCGGCGGCACCTCCATCGGCGGGCCGTCCAGCCCGCCGGTCGTCGCCGCCGGGCGCTGGAACCCCATCGTCGCCTCCGGGTCCACGAGCACGAACCGGGTCACCGGCCGCCGCGGCCGGATCTTCGTCACCTTCCGCTTGGTGAATCCCGGCCACGAGGCCCCGGTGTAGTCGGCGTTCCCCGAGGAGATCGTCGAATCCGGAGGGGTCAGCGGATTGCCGCAATTGCACTTCACCACGGGCGTGCCGTATTCGTTCACCAGAACGCCCATTCCGGCCTGGAGCACGGCCGGCATACGGGTCGCCTTGCCGTTCTTGAAGCCGTGATTGGTCACCAGCGTGTCGACCCGCAGCAGCACCGGCGTCAGCCGGGAGACGAACCGCGGGACGTCCGCCGGACGGATCTTGTGCACGCTCGCCCACGCGGCCGCCTTGTCCGGGTTGGCCTGCAGGAACGCCACCAGCTTAGCGGGGTCGCACGACGCCGCCCTGCGGGTGCCCCCGTACAGTCCCGGCGCGTCGCCGTCCTCCGTGCCGCCGCCGCGCGGGCTCGGCTTGATCTTCTGCTGGTCGGTGCCCGACATCAGCACATACGGGTCGGGACCCGCCGATCCCACGGTGAGCCGGGTGATGGTCGCTCCCGCGTCGCCGCAGCCGCCCACGACGGCGCCCGCCAACAGCACCACGGGAAGAACCCCCCGCACCTGAATTCGGAATTTGATCTCCGGCATCCCCATCTCCCGCCCGTGCCCGGCCGTACCTATACTCTTTGATGCCGGAGCGGGGTGATTTGTGCCGGGCAGAATCGACGAATTTCGTGACCGGGGGTGGGCGGGCAGTGACGGTTCCGCTGAGTTCGGCAGATCCGGTACGCCTCGGCGACTACGAATTGCTCGGCCGCCTCGGTTCCGGCGGCCAGGGAGTGGTCTATCTCGCCCGGCCGGTGACCGTTCCCGGCCGGACCGCACCGGCCGTTTCCGGCCAGGTCGCGATCAAACTCCTGCACGCGCAGATGCTGGAAAGCCCGAACGCGCGGGCCCGGTTCGTCCGCGAGCTGTCGCTGCTCCAGCGGGTCGCGGGCTTCTGCACCGCCCAGGTGATCGACGCCGATCTGGCCGGTGACCAGCCCTACATCGTCAGCGAGTACGTGCCGGGGCCGTCGCTGCGCCGGCTCGTCCAGGAACAGGGGCCGCGCGCGGGCGCCGACCTGGACCGGCTGGCGATCAGCTCGATCACCGCGCTCACCGCCATCCACCGCGCCGGCATCGTGCACCGCGACTTCAAGCCGCAGAACGTCCTGATGGGAGCGGACGGCCCCCGCGTCATCGACTTCGGGATCGCCCGCGCCCTGGACCCGTCCGCCACGGTCACCAGCCAGATCGTCGGCACGCCCGCGTACATGGCGCCCGAGCAGTTCACCGGCACCGGGATCGGACCGGCCGCCGACCTGTTCGCCTGGGCCGCCACCATGCTCTTCGCCGCGACCGGCCGGGACCCGTTCGCCGCCGGCTCCGTCCCGGCCACCATGTACCAGATCATGCATCACGAGCCGGATCTGTCCGTGCTCCCCGAGCAGATCGCGGCCGTCGCCGCCGAGGCCCTCAGGAAGGACGCCGCGTCCCGCCCGTCCGCCGAAGAGGCCCTCATGCGGCTCCTCGGCGACCGCACCACGCCCAACCGCCCGCCGCCGACCCGGGTCGTCCCGCCCCGCCGGCCGTCCACGGGGGCCGGCGGGGGAGGACAGGACGCCACCGCGGGCGCCCCCACCGCCTGGGAGCCGGGGACGCCGCCCACCGGCCGCCCCGACCCCGGCACGGTCGTGGCGGAGACCGAGGCCGCCCCCCGGCCTCAAGACGCGGGCCAGGCCCGGCCGCCGGTCGGCGTTTCCCCGACCTGGCAACCGGGAGCGCCCCCCACCGGTGCGGCGCCGAGCGTCCCCCCTACCGGCGCGGCGCCGGGCGGGCCGCAGCCCGCCGGCTGGAACGTCACCCCCGGCCAAGCCGGTACCGGCGCCGGACGCGCGCCCCGCGAGCTGAAGCGCGGCGTCGCGGCGGTCACGGGACTCGTCCTCGCCGCGCTCCTGGCGGCGCTGGACGTGCTCTCCATGGCGATCCTCGTGGCCAGGCCGGACCTCACCTCGGGTCCCGGCGGGCGCTGGCTGCTGGTGGTGGCCGCCTCCTTCGTCTTTCTGGCGGTCGTGACGCTGGTCGGCGTGGTGCTGGCCCTGCGGGGCGGCAGGGCCGCCGCGTGGACGGTCCTGACCGCCCGGGTGGTGCGCGTCCCGCTGTGGGCGCTGTGGACCCAGATCCCGGACGTGGACTGGAGCGTCGCCTCCATCGCCGGCTACGCCGCCGTCACCGCGCTGATGGTCGCCCTGCTGGCCGTCGGCCTGCGATCCCGCTGACCCCCGAGCCTCGTCAGAGGTTGCGTTCGGACCATTCCTTCAGGTCACGGCGGGCCACGGCGGCGGCCATCAGGTCGGGGAAGGCGTCCGGGGTGCAGGCGAAGGCCGGGACGCCCAGCGCGGCGGCGTTGTCGTGGTCATAGGCCGGGGCGCCCTCGTCCGACAGCGCCAGCAGCACGATCACCTGAACCCCGGCGGCGGTCAGGGCCGCGACGCGCTGGAGCAGCTCGGCGCGGACACCGCCCTCGTACAGGTCGCTGATCAGCACGAGGATGGTGTCGTTGGGCCGGGTGACCAGGCCCTGGCAGTAGGCGATGGCGCGGTTGATGTCCGTGCCGCCGCCGAGCTGCGTGCCGAACAGCAGCTCGACCGGATCGTGCACCTGGTCGGTGAGGTCGACCACCGACGTATCGAACACCACCAGGGACGTGCGCAACGACCGCATCGAGGCCAGCACCGCGCCGAACACGCTCGCGTACACCACCGAGGCGGCCATCGACCCGCTCTGGTCGATGGCCAGCACCACGTCGCGCTTCACGGCCTGCTGCCTGCGCCCGTACCCGATCATGCGTTCGGGGACGAGGGTGCGGTGCTCGGGCAGGTAGTGGCGCAGGTTGGCGCGGATCGTCCGGTTCCAGTCGACGTCGGGCAGGCGGCGGGGACGCTGGACGCGGGCGGAGCGGTCGAGGGCACCGCCGACCGCGGAACGGGTCCGCTGCGCGAGCCGCTTCTCCAGATCCGCCACCACCTTGCGCACCACCCCGCGCGCCGACTCGCGGGCGCGGTCGGGCATCACCCGGTTGAGGGAGAGCAGCGTCCCGACCAGGTGGACGTCGGGTTCGACGGCGTCGAGCATCTCCGGTTCGAGCAGGAGCCGGGTCAGGTTGAGCCGTTCGATCGCGTCCTTCTGCATCACCTGGACGACGGTGGACGGGAAGTAGTCGCGGATGTCGCCGAGCCAGCGCGCCACCCTCGGCGCGGAGTCGCCCAGCCCGCCGGCGCGCCCGCCGGACCCGGAACGGCCACCGGCGCCCGCCCCGTACAGCTTCTCCAAGGCGCCGTCCATGCGCGCCTCCTCGCCCGACAACCGGACGCCGGTGCCGTCGGCGCCGCCCTCGCCGCCGAGCACCAGCCGCCAGCGCTTGAGGCGTTCGTCGGGGGTGCCGGTCATGCCGCTCCTCGTGTCGTCGCTCATGCGGGTGCCTTCCAGCCGAGGATGTGGAGGGCGGTCGCGGCGGCGCGCTCGGCACGCGCGTGGTCGAGCTCGCCGTCCTCGGGCGCGCCGGCGGCGGCGCGGGGCGTGCCGAGCCGCCGGACGCGCTCGCCGATCGCGCGGCGCTCGGCGGCGGCGTACCCGCCGAAGGTCCGCCGCAGCAGCGGCAGCACGTCGGTGAACGAGTCGCCCGGCAGGCCCGCGATCCACTCGTCCACCAGGCGGAGCAGGTCGTCGTCGTGGACGAGGATCAGGCCGCCGCCCGACAGGAACCCCTCGACCCACGCCGCGGCGCGGTCGGGCGCGGCCCCCACCGACACCGAACGGGCCATCCGCGCCGCGATGTCGGGAAGCCGCCCCGCGTCCAGCAGGAGCCGGGTCAGCCGTCCTTCGAGAAGCCCGTGCAGGTCCTGCCGGTCCACCGCGCCCTCCAGGGTGCGCTGCCAGCGCTCGATGTGGCCGGGGTCGTCGAGCAGGGACAGCGCGCCGTTCACCGCGTCGACGTGCCCCAGCAGCTCGCGGGCCGCGTCGTCGTCCAAGCCGGACAGGGCGGGCGGCAGGCCCACGCACACGCGCACCACCAGCCCGTCCACCACGGTGCGCAGCGGGCCGGTGGCGGTGCCGCGCACGTCCCCGTACCGCAGCGCGCGAACGAGCGGGGGCAGCGCCGTCATCAGATGCTCGACGTCGGTGTCGAGCGCGGCCCTGTCGCCCAAGGCCCGCATGACGTCGGGCAGGGCGCCGCCCAGGTCGGCGAGCAGGCAGCGTTCGGCGACCGAGGTCAGGTCGGACAGCGCCTGGGCGTGCGCGGCCATCGCCTTCGCGCGGGCGGTGGCCGCGCCCTGGACGGTCGTGCCCCAGGCGCTCGCCTCGATCAGCTCCACATCGAACTCCGGCCGCCACATCAGCGTCCACGTCTCGCGGAACGTGCCCTTGGACCGCCCGAAGTCCTCCTGGGGGACGCCCCAGTCGACGTCCAGCAGCCGGAGCCGGTGCAGCAGGCGGCTGCGTTCCAGATCGGTGGGCTTGCGCAGGTCGAGGTCCAGTTCCTTGTTGAGCGCGGACGCCTTGAGACGGAGCCTGCCCTGCTCGGCCTTGAGGTCGCGCTGCAACGGCACCATCGGGGTCTCGTCCGGGACGGCCCCGAGCCGCTCGCCGACCACCAGCTTCCGCTGGATCAGCTCCACCGGCAGTTCGGCGCCCTCGCACAGCACCGCGCGGGTCGCCTCGGTGATCTCGTCCAGACCCGCGAGGGGACGGCCGCGCAGCGCCGCGAGCGCGTCCGCCAGCCGCACCGCCTCGATCACATGCGCCGAGGACACGTGCAGGTCCTCCTCCCGCAGGACCCGCGCCGCCTGGGTCAGCCACCGCTCGACGGGACGGTCGCCCGCCGTGAACAGATGGTGGTACCAGCCGGGCGACCGCACGCCCGCCCCGTACCCGGAGCGGTTCGCCAGGCGCCCATGTGTCCACGGCACCCAGGTCATCGCGACCTTCGCCTTCGGCAGGCCGCGCAGTGTCCGGTCGTCCCGCGTCGCCGGTACCTTCCGCAGCAGCGCCGGGACGTGCCAGGCCCCGCACACCACGGCGACCCGCTCGTACCCCTCCTTCAGGGTGCGGCGCAGCGTCCGCCGCATGTGCGCCTCGCGCTGCTCCTCCCGCCGCAGGTGACCGGCCAGGCTCTCCTCGGGCAGGGCGGCCAGCCGGTCCCGCAGCTCGGTCATCGCCTCCGCGATCGCCGGGAACGGCGACGGCCCGTCATGCCGATGCTCGACGACGTCGTCCCACCAGCGCTCGGCGTCGTCATAACCCGCCGCCTTCGCCAGCCACCCGAGGGGATCCAGCCGGATCGCCCGCACCTCCTCGTCCTCGGGCCCCTCCCGGTCCTCCTCCCGCCCCTCCTCGTCCTCTTCGGCGCGGGCAAGCTGGTGCGCGGCGGGCAGGTCGCAGAAACGCACCGGGACACCGGCCGACAGCGCGTGCTGGATGGCCTGCCACTCCGGGCTGAACTCGGCGAACGGCCAGAACGCGGCCTGACGCTCCCCAGGCCCGGAACCCTCGGCCGGCGCGGCCGCCGCGTCCTGCCGCCCAGGCGCGTAGGCGAGCAGCGCAACGGGCGGAACCATCCCCGCGTCACCCGCGAGGTGAACGATCGCATCCGCCTCCGGCGGCCCCTCGATCAGCACGGCGTCCGGCCGGAACTCCTCCAGAGCCCGCCGCACGGCCCGCGCCGACCCCGGCCCGTGATGCCGGATCCCATAAACCTCGACCCGGACCTTCTCACCACGATCGACCACGCTCACCTCCCTCCCAGGGAGGGCCGGGACGCTCTGTTGTCTCTGGGGGGACGACCCCCCAGACCCCCGCGTGGGGCCGGACCTCGTTGCGCCCGGTCATGACACTTCCCGGCAAGCACGGTAGAAGTCATGCCATTCGGGGCGTTCGCGGACGACCGTCTCCAGGTACTCCTGCCACACCACGCGGTCGGAGACGGGGTCCTGGACGACGGCGCCGACGATGCCGCCGGCCACGTCGGGGGCGCGCAGGACGCCGTCGCCGAAGTGGGCGGCCAGCGCCAGGCCGTTGGTGATGACGGAGATGGCCTCGGCGGTGCTGAGCGTTCCGCTGGGGGACTTGAGCTTGGTGCGGCCGTCGCCGGTGACGCCGGCGCGCAGCTCGCGGAAGACCGTGACGACGCGGCGGATCTCGTCCAGCCCGGCGGGGGTCTCGGGGAGCTCCAGCGCGGCGCCGATCTGCTCGACCCGGCGGGAGACGATCTCCACCTCGTCCTCCGCGGTCTCCGGCAGCGGCAGCACGACCGTGTTGAACCGCCGCCGCAGGGCGCTGGACAGCTCGTTGACGCCCCGGTCGCGGTCGTTGGCGGTGGCGATCACGGTGAAGCCCTTGGCCGCCTGGACCTCGGTGTTCAGCTCGGGGACGGGCAGCGTCTTCTCCGACAGGATGGTGATCAGCGTGTCCTGGACGTCGGAGGGCATCCGGGTCAGCTCCTCGATGCGGGCGACCGAGCCGCGCCGCATCGCCCGCATCATCGGGCTTTCCACCAGCGCCTTCTCCGACGGGCCCTCGGCGAGGAGGCGGGCGTAGTTCCACCCGTACCTGATGGCCTCCTCGGGGGTGCCCGCGGTGCCCTGCACCAGCAGGGTGGAGTCGCCGCTGACGGCCGCCGCCAGGTGCTCCGACACCCACGTCTTGGCGGTGCCGGGCACGCCGAGCAGCAGCAGCGCACGGTCGGTGGCGAGGGTGGCCACCGCGACCTCCATCAGGCGGCGCGCGCCCACGTACTTCGGGGTGATCGCGGAGCCGTCGGGCAGTTCCCCGCCCATCAGGTAGGTGGTGACGGCCCACGGCGACAGCCGCCAGCCGGGCGGGCGCGGCCGGTCGTCGTGCTCGGCCAGGCGGGCCAGCTCGTCGGCGTACTGCTGCTCGGCGTGCGGGCGCAGGACGCGGCCGGTGGCGGAGGACGGGTCGGACGTCACTGGGCAAGCTCCTTCAGCATGTCGTGGCGGAAGCTCAGGCTGTCGATCAGCCGGGCGAGGGCGGGGGACGCGGCGTCGTCTCCCTCGCGGGTGGTGAGCCGTACGAGCCGCGGCGCCGCGTCGGGGGTCAGCCGCTGCTCGGCCAGCTCGCACAGCTGGATCACCGCCCGGCCGTGCAGGTCGGTGGCGCGCTCGTGGGCGGCGCCGATCGTGGCGATGACCGCGTCGGCGAGCGGGCCCGTCCACGGCCCGGGGACGCGCCGCAGCACGCGCAGCGCGTCAGGACCGCTCTCGCCCCACCGGATCAGGTCGGCGGCCGCGACGCCGCGCTCCTCGCCGGGCAGGACGCCGAGCAGCCCGGCGAGGTCGTCGGGCTCATCGGCCAGGACGCCGCTGCGCAGCAGCGCCCTGGCCCACGCGGTGTCGTGCTGCCGTACGGCCGCGCGTGCCCACCCTGTGTGCAGGTCGCGGGCGGCGCGGGCGTCGGGCCCGCCGGACGTGGCGGCCCGCAGGGTGACGACGGCCGCGGGCTCGGCCTCGAACAGCTCCGTCCAGGTGGACAGGGGCGTGCGGGCGAGGATCTCGCGGAGCCAGGCCGACCGGGCGCCGACGGGCTGCCCGCCCGGTGCGCTCGGCGCGAACGACCCGGACGGGTGGAACGGGACGCCGTCCCTGGCCAGCTCGTCGTCATAGGCGTCCGGCGGCTCCACCGTGATCCAGGTCTCGGCGCGGCCTCCCGGGGGAGCGGAGCGGATCTCGGGCCGCACGCAGCGCAGCGCCCGCGCCGCCATCCTGCGGCCGTACGCCGAGCCGGGCAGCCGCGCCAGCAGGTCGGACGCGAGCTGCCTGACGTCCTTGCCGCGATCCTCCAGGGCGTGCTCCAGGAAGTCCTCGTCGCCCGGCGACAGGCCGTGCTCGAAGGTCGCGAGGTAGGCGGCGCGGTCGGGCGCCGACTCGCGGGACCAGGTGGCGGCCAGGGCCTCCCGCGCCGCCGCCGGGTCGGCGCCGCGCAACCGGACGAGGTAGGCGACCCGCTGCGGCCGGGTGCCGGTCTCCCACACCTCCGCGGTGTCGCCGCCCGGGTCGTCGCCCGAGCCGACGAGGTAGGCCCAGTCGGTGTTCTGCAGGGCGAGCCAGACGCCGCGCCGCCCGGCCGCGCGGGCGATGAACGGGCGCAGGTCACGGTTGCCGCGGCCCTTCTCCAGCAGGTCGGGCAGCATCCGGGCCGGGACGCGGTAGCCGCGGTCGGCCGCGGCGTCCAGCCATTCGGGCAGCACCCGGATCCGCTCGCCCTCCAGGATGCGGGCCAGGCGGCGGGCGGCGGCGGGCGGCACGGGCGCCGCGTGTTCCTGCGGGGCGGGCGCGATGGGCTCGCCCGCCGTGGCGGGCCGCATGCCCGCCCGCTTCCGGACGGTCAGGAGGGCCGCCTGGTCGAGCAGCCGCCCCGCCGGGTCCTCCCCCTGGCCCGGAGACTCGGGGAGGCCCTGCGACTCGGGAAGCGCGGGCACCGGCTTGCGCGCCGTCCCCAGCAGCGCCGCGCTCACGTGTTCGCTCCAGCTCACAGGATGCATACCCCTTCGTCCTCGCTCCAGAGCGCCAGGGGGCGCATGCCGCGTGGCGTCCACTCCCCGGCGACGGTCACCGGGCGCCCGCCCGACGCCGCCAGCAGCCGCCACGGGTCGGTGGGCAGCAGCGGCAGCGCGTCGCCTTCGGCGTCGACGACCTGAAGGTTCCAGGTGCCGTTGCGCTCGCCGGGCGGACGGGCGGGCCGCACGCCGCTCAGCACGGCGGGCCAGCGGTCCAGCCAGGGATCACGTTCCAGGGCCGCCGCGTACTCCTCCAGGAAGCCGGCGACCGGCGACCCGTCGGGCACCGCCGGGACCGCCGCGCCGTACCGCTCGGCGACGATCGCCCGCAGTGGCTGCGAGCCCGGGTAGAACGCCAGCTCGGCGTCCACCTCGGTGCCCACGACCAGCGAGGCGTCCAGCGGGCGCCCCGGGACCGCGAACGACAGGACCAGCGCGGGCCGCCCGCTGCGGCGCCCCCGCAGCCAGATCCGCCGGGTGGTGAGCTGGTCTTGGGCGATGTCGCGCGACCCCGTCACGCACCACAGGTCGCGGACGCGCTCGCCCTCCCGGACGACATCCTCCTGCTGGACGGTGAAGCCGACCCGCGACCGCACCGTCTCGCGCAGCCCCTCGGGCAGGCCGTCCCGCCGCCTGTACGCCCGCACCAGCAGCCTGAGCAGCGCGTACTCCTCCAGCAGCCGCCCCGGCCAGCCGGGCTTCCGCGGGACGGCGGCCAGCGCCCTGACCTGCCCGGCCAGCCCCGCCGCCTGCGCGTCCACCAGCCGCCGCGCGACGTCGTCCCACAGCCGGTAGGACGCCTGCTCGGCCTGCGCGAGCCCGTGCGTCACCTGGTCGCGCAGCCACTGGTCGAGCTCGGCGACGCCGCCGTCGACCCGCTGCTCGCGCCGCTCGAGGGTCTTGGGATCGCGGGCCTTGGCGGCCGCGCCCGCCCGGCGTTCCCGCGCCCGGTCGGCCCGAGCCCGGCGCTCCTCGATCCATTCGGCGGCCCAGGCGGGACGCGGCCCCGCGTCGACCGTGCCGTCGCTCCACAGCAACAGCAGGCCCAGGGCGTGCTTGCAGGGGAACTTGCGGCTGGGGCACGAGCAGCGGAACGCCGGCTCGGACAGGTCGACGCAGGCGCGGTACGGGTTCTTGCCGCTGCCACGGCACTCGCCCCACAGGGCGTCGTCGTCGCACCCGGTGCCGTCCCACTTGGCGGGCTTGGCGACACCTCCGGCGGCCTTGGCCGACGCCGCGTCCGGGGCCAGGCCGAGCACCTGCTCCCGATCCCATCGATCGTTCACACCGCCGAACCTAGCGACCCGGTCCGACATTCATCCCCACGCGACCCAACCTACCGGAAAGATCCCGACAAAAGCCCTGTGAGCTGGGCAAACGTCATCCGGGACGGGAGGGGTCAGCGGCCCCTGCCCTTGCCGCGGGTGGGGCGGGAGCGGTGGCGGGTCCGGCGCAGACGGGCCTGGCGCTTGCGGTGGTACTTGGCGCGGTCGAGCTTCTTCTGGGCCATGAGCCATCGTGGGCCCGTTCGGGCGAAAGGGGCAGATCCCTGTCCGGATCCGGCCTCAGCCGCGGCTGAGGCCCGGGGCGTCGGGCAGGTCGGGGAGGGAGACCGAGTCGGGGGCCAGCAGCAGCCCGCCGGTGAGCAGGGCGCCCACGGCGACCAGGCCGAACAGGCCCACCCACGCCAGGCCGGGCACCCCGGTGAGGTGCGCGAGCTGGTCGGCGTCGGAGCTGGGGGCCATGTGCCGGGAGCGCATCCGCTGGAGCTCCGCGACCGGCCTCGCGGCGGCGAACAGCAGGAAGAACGCGGCCAGGTAGGCGAAGCCCGCCTGGACGGTGGAGCCGCCCAGCCACGACACCCCGAGGATGATCGCGCCGGTGGCGACGATGGACAGCACCCCGTAGGCGTTGCGGATCATGACGAGCATCGCGCCCAGCAGCGCCAGCGAGAACCACAGCATGAGGGTGATCCGGCCGCCCTCCAGCAGGACGGCGAACAGCAGCCCCAGCAGCGGGGGCGTGAGGTAGCCCGCCATGGCGGTGAACACCATGCCGGGACCGTGCGGCTTGCCGCGCGAGACGGTGACGCCCGAGGTGTCGGAGTGCAGCTTGATGCCGTCCAGCTTGCGCCCGGTGACCAGGGCGATCAGCGCGTGCCCGCCCTCGTGCGCGATGGTGACGACGTTCCGGGCGACCCGCCAGGTCGGGCCGTGCAGCACCGCGGCCAGGGCGATCAGCGCCACCAGGACGACCAGCCACCAGGGCGGGTCCTGCTGGGTCCCCGTCAGCCGGTCCCACAAGTCGGCGATGCTCACCGTGTCCACGTCCACCTCGTCGTCGTTCTCGCGCGCCGGCCCATCGTCATCCCCGTGTGCCGCCTCAGGGTAAGACGTCCGGAATAAGGTACGCGTTCGGTTCGTCAGGAACCGGGCGCGACCAGGGCCTCCGAGGCGCCCGAAGCGCCTTCCTAACGCGGGGTCATGGGAACCGCCATGCATGGCAATCGTTCCGCCAACTCCCGTTAGGCGTGTGGCGGCGCTCCCTAATGTCTGGTCCGCATCAGCCGGGCGCAATCGGGGGAGCGAGACCATGCGGGACGGTGCGACGGGCAGGGGCACGAGGGTGGCCGGCGAGCGGCCCGGGGCCACGCGGCCGAAGGCGCCGGGCGCACGGAGAGCGCGGAACGCGGCGGACGCCGACGAGGCGTTCCGCGAGCTGGTCCGGCTGGCCTACTTCGTCCTGCCGGGCAGGGGCAAGCGACCGCACAGGATGGCCCTGGCCCGCCGGATCGTGGAGAGCACCGGTGGCGCGGGCGGCGGCCACGAACGGCGCCGGACCAGGGTGCTGCGCCGCGCCATGAAGCCGCACTGGGTGTGGCGGCTCGGCCTGCGCCGCTGGCTGCGCGCCACGCCGCCCCGGATGCCCGCCGGGGCCACCACCAACGCGCTGGCGGAGCTGGAGCCGCCCGTCCGTGTCGCCTACGCGCTCCTGAACGTGGCGAGGATGAGCCGGCACGAGGCGCGCGACCAGCTCCTCGACCTGCGCATTCCGGACCAGATGGACGTGATCGCGGAGGCCGAGCGGGCGAAGGTGCCCGTGATCAGGACCTGGCCGCACTCCGATCCGTTCGGGCCGGGACGGATCCAGCCGCTCGGCCACCGCTCCCCGATGCCGGTGGGCGTCGCGGTGGTGCTGACGGCGGTGCTGGCCGGAACGCTGCTGATGGTCGAGGACAAGGGACGGCTGCTGAGCGGCACCTCCAAGGCCGCCGCCGCCCACGGCCTCAGCCTGGTCTCCGCCGCGCCCGACACCTGGCGGACGGCCCCGCACAGCCTGGACGTGTGGCCCGCGCGCGGGGACCTGACCGGCGACGAGCGGTTCACCGGACGGGCACTGAACGCCTGGGCGGACGCCGCGAAGACGTCCGGCGCCGCGGCGAGGCCGAGCGAGGCGGGCAATCCCCAGCTCTTGTTCGCCGGGCATGTGGACGGCCGGAAGGTCGCGCTGGTGCGGCGCGGTGACCGGATCGGCCGCTTCGCCGACGGGGGCGGGCCGATGACCGTCTACAAGGCGAGCACGGATGCCGCCGCCCCGATCCGGTTGTCCCGTGGCCGCTACCTGGTCGCCCCTTGGCATCGGCCCGTGTCCCTCACCGGGAAGCGGGTGACGGTGAGGCAGGGCGTCACCGACCCGGTGTTCCCCCGCACGCGATGCGGGCGTGGCCCCGTCCTGCACCTCAGGGAGAAGGGCGGGACCAGGACGGTCGGGGAGTTCGGCGGCGCCCGCGGGGTGCCGCTCACGTACCGTCCGCCCACCGCCATGGCCGGCGGGCCAGGCAAGGCCGGCCGCCGCCACGGCAAGCGGCTCACGGGCAGGGCTCTGCGCGTGTGGGAGCGGACCGCGTGCCTGGCCCCGTCCCCGGGACGCTCCGGGCGTCCCTTGTCCGAGGCGACGGCGTGGGAGTTCTGGTCGGGATGGATCGGTGGCGGGCAGGCCCGGTGGGTCTGCACCGGCATGTCCTACACAGGTGGCGGATCGGCCGCGCGGGCGGTGCTCATCGACAGGCGCGGGGCGCGGGACACCGGCCGGTGCGACGCCCGGCGCCCGGTCGGCGGCTCCTGGTGGCGGTCGGCGCGCGGTGACTGGTACCACCTGGCCGCGGCGGCGCGCGGGCTCACACCACAGGTCAAGGGTCCGTTCAGGGCATGGCAGCGCCGGTCGCGGCTGCTGATCTCGATCCCCGCCGAGCCGAGACGCCGTCCCACCGGGCGCGTGAAGCTTACGGCCCGCCCGGACTCACCCTGAGATCAGCGTGCGCTTACCCTGGTCCCTGCAAGCCGAGGGGCGAAGCGAAAGGGGCAGGGATGGGCGCTGCGACGGGTAAGGGGCCGCTGTCCGGGGTGCGGGTGGTCGAACTGGCGGGGATCGGGCCGGGCCCGTTCGCCGCGATGCTGCTGGCCGACCTGGGCGCGGACGTGATCCGCGTGGACCGGACCTCCGCCGTCAAGCCCGGCGCCTCCAAGGGCGGCACCGATTTCAGCAACCGCGGCAAGCGCTCCATCGCCGTCGATCTCAAGAGCGAGCGCGGGCGTGACGTCGTGCTCCGGCTGGTGGAGCGCGCGGACGTCCTGCTGGAGGGCTTCCGGCCCGGGGTGACCGAGCGGCTGGGCCTGGGGCCCGACGACTGCCTGGCCCGCAATCCCCGGCTGGTGTACGGGCGGATGACCGGCTGGGGCCAGCGGGGTCCGCTGTCGAGCAGCGCCGGCCACGACATCGGCTACATCGCGGTCACCGGCGCGCTGCACGCCATCGGACGGGAGGGCGGCCCGCCGCAGGTGCCGATGAACCTGCTGGGCGACTTCGCGGGCGGCAGCATGTACCTGGTCGTCGGGGTGCTGTCCGCGCTGCTGGAGTCCAGGACCAGCGGGCAGGGCCAGGTCGTGGACGCCGCCATCGTGGACGGCACGGCTCACCTGTCCACGTTCATCCACGCGATGATGGCGGGCGGCCTCTGGCAGGACAGGCGCGGGGTCAACATGCTCGACACCGGCGCCCCCTGGTACGACGTGTACGAGACCGCCGACGGCCGGTACATGGCGGTCGGCGCGATCGAGCCGCAGTTCTACGCCGAGTTCATCCGGGTGCTGGGCCTGGAGGACGAGAAGGACCTGCCCGGCCAGCACGAGCGGGAGCGCTGGCCGGAGGCGCGGGAACGGTTCGCCGCCGCGTTCAAGACCAAGACCCGCGACGAGTGGGCCAAGCTGTTCCTGCCCGGTGACGGCTGCGTGGCTCCGGTGCTGTCGCTGAAGGAGGCGGCCGAGCACCCGTACAACACCGCCAGGGAGGTGTTCTTCGAGCACGAGGGGCACCACCAGCCGGCCCCGGCCCCGCGCTTCTCCCGTACCGTCACCGAGACCGACGGCGTCCCCGCCCTCCCCGGCGGCCAGACCCGCGACATCCTCACCGAACTGGGCTTCGAGGACGTGGACGCGCTGCTCGCCGAGGGGGCCGTGGCACAGAGCTGACCTGGGGGTTTACGGCGGCGCGGTGATATTTTGCCCGAGCCGTCCGGTGTCGTCCGCCCGCCCACGGGTAGCGCACTCACCGTCGTCCCAGAGCGAAGGTGACAAGGGTGGGAGTGCTCCGATCGGTGGCCGGACTGGTGCCGCGCTCAGTGCCGCGCTCGGTTTCGAGCGTGGTGTCGGGTGCGGTGTCGGGCGCGGCGGGGCTGGCGGGCTCGCTGCCCGTGCCCAAGCCGCCGTTGCCCAAGCCCAAGCTTCCCGACCTCGCCGGCATGGCGGAGCGCGCCGAGCTGGGGAACCTGATCGGCCATCGGGCGCGGCGGCGGACCTGGTCGCGGAAGGGCCGCGCCTACATCGAGATCCGCGGGCACCCGACCGCCCGCACCCGGTCGGCACGCGAGCTGCGCGACTCGGTGTCGGCCGCGGTGAGACGGCTGAAGGGCGTCCACTGGGCCCAGGTCAACGCCGTCACGGGGGAGATCCTGTGCCTCTTCGACGAGGACCGGGTCGATGTGGACGGCATCGTCGACGCCATCGCGGCGGTGGAGGACGCGCGGCAGGTCGGGGACGAGGCGTTCCCCATGGAAGGGCATCCGGCCGACACCGCGCCGGTCACCGCCGAGGCGATCGCGCTGGCGTCCGACTGCGCCGCCTTCGCGCTGGCCTCGGCGGGACGGTTCGTGCGCCTGCCGCGGCTGCCGCCCGCCGTGCGGATCGCCCTGGCGTGGATGGACAGCCAGCCGCGGCTGCGGCGCGAGCTGGAGACCAGGCTGGGGCATCACGGCGCCGACCTGGTGCTGTCGGTGGGCAGCGCCGTGCTGCACGGGCTCACCCAGGAGCCGTCGGGGCTCGCGCTGGACGCGCTGCACCGTGGCGTGCAGGTCGCGGAGCTGAGGGCGCGCCGCGCCGCCTGGTCGCGCTGGGAGACCGCGTTGTGCGCGCCCGGCCTGCCCGCCGACGCCCCTGAACGCGCCGAACGGCCCTGCCCGCTGCCGCCCGGCCCGGTGGAGAAGTGGGCCGACCGTTCCTCGATCGCCGCGCTCATCGGCGCCGCCGGGGTCGTGGCCTTCGGGCGCGACCCCCGTGCCGCGTCCGGCCTGCTGCTGGCGACGGTGCCGCGCGCCGCCCGGATCGGCCGCTCGGGCTTCGCCTCCACGCTGGGACGCGAGCTGGCCGGGCAGGGCGTGGTGCCGCTGGACGGCGCCGCGTACCGCAGGCTCGACCGGGTGACGGCCGTCGTGGTGGACTCGTCGGCGCTGTGCGGGACCGAACACGAGATCGTCTCCGCCGACGGGCCCGAGGTGTGGGAGGCGGCGGCGCGGCTCCTCACCGTCGACCCCGGCATCGAGGGCGTCCGGGACCGCGACGGCTGGTGCCTCCACCGCGTGTCCGCGGCCTCCACCGACCCCTTACTGAACGGCACCGGGGCCCCCGGCGGCTCCGGCGACTCCGGCGACCCGCGCGGCCTGAGGGTCCAGGTGATGGATCCGGCCGGTGACACGATCGGCGAGGCCGTGATCGGGCGCCGTCTCGATCCGCGGGCCGAGGCGGCGCTGTCGGCCGCCCGCGATAGCGGCGTCCGGATCCTGCTGACCGAGCACGCCGCCACCGCCGAGCTGCTGCCGCTGGTGGACGAGGCGCTGGACGCGTCCGTCCCGCTCGTCGAGCACGTCCGCGCGCTCCAGCGGGACGGGGAGGGCGTGCTCGTCGTCACCACCGGCGACGAGGACGCCGCGCTGGCCGCCGACGTGGGCGTGAGCGTGTCCGTGATGGGGCTGGACGAGTCCGCGCCCCCGATCTGCTGGAGCTCCGACCTGGTCTGCACGGGCGGGCTCGAACAGGTCTGGCGGCTCATGGTGGCCGTGGGCGCGACCAGGGCCGCGAGCGAGCGCGCGGTACGGCTGGCCATCGGCGGCTCGGCGCTGGGCACGCTGCTGGTGCTGACCGGGGACCGTTCGAGGTCCCGGCTCGACCTGACCCCCGTGCACGGCGCCGCGCTGGTCGCGCTCGTCAGCGGGTTCCTGTCCGCGCGCCGCCTCGCCGCGCGTCCCGTGCCCGTGCCGGTGCCGCGCGTACCCTGGCACGCCCTGGATCCGCAGGCCGCCGCCGAACGCGCGCTGCGGCTGCGCGATGAGAGCGCCCAAGCCCGTGCCCCATCGCATCGCCTCCCGGAAGGGATCCGCTCCGCGCCGCCCGTGCGCGCGGTCGCCGAGGTCGCGGGCGCGGTATGGCACGAGCTGCGCGACCCGCTCACACCGGTGCTCGTCCTGGGCGCGGCGGCGTCCGCCGTCGTCGGGTCCGGTATCGACGCGGCGCTGGTCGGCGGGGTGATGGCGGGGAACGCGCTGATCAGCGGCGTCCAGCGGTCCCGTGCGGAACGCGCGCTCCGCGGCCTGCTGCTGGGGCAGCGCGCGCCCGCCCGCCGCGTCCGCGTGCGGGGCGGGCCCGGCGACTGGGATCTGCGGCTGGACAACGGCGTCGGGTGGGCGCCGCACGACGACATCCCGGCGGCCGAGCTGCGCCCCGGCGACGTCATCGCCGTCCGCGCGTCCGACGTGGTGCCCGCGGACGCCCGCCTGCTGGTGGCCGAGGACCTGGAGGTGGACGAGGCCACGCTGACCGGCGAGTCCACCCCGGTGCCCAAGTCGGTCGCCGCCGTCCCCGGCGCGGACCTGGCCGAGCGCGCCTGCATGCTGTACGAGGAGACCACCGTGCTGACCGGGCGCGCCTACGCCGTCGTGGTCGCCACGGGTTCGAGCACCCAGGCGGGACGCGCCGCCGCCCTGGCGGGCGTAGGCGCCGCGCCGACGGGGGTGCAGGCACGGCTGAACGAGCTGACGCGGGTCTCGCTGCCGGTGTCCGGGTTCAGCGGCGCGCTGGTCAGCGCGCTCGGCATGCTGCGCGGCATGTCCGCCAGGCAGGCGATCTCCTCGGGCGTGGCGGTCGCGGTGGCGGCGGTGCCCGAGGGCCTGACGCTGGTCGCGACCGTCGCCCAGCTCGCCGCCGCCCGCCGCCTGTCCCGCCGCGACGTGCTGGTCCGCTCGTCCCGGACGCTGGGCACGCTCGGCCGCGCGGACGTGGTGTGCTTCGACAAGACCGGCACGCTCACCGACGGCCGGCTGAAGGTCACCACGATCAGCGGGCCGCGCCGCGACCTTGAGCCCGGCGGCGCCGCGTGGCGCCGCGTCCTGGCCACCGCCGCCCGTGCCTGCCCCGACCCGAACGGCGGTGCCGGCCCCGCCCGGCACGCGACCGACCGCGCCGTCCTGGACGCCGCCGCCGGACTCGGCGGCGACACCGGCTGGGAGGCGCTGCGCACGATCCCGTTCGAGCCGAGCCGGGGCTACTCGGCCGCGCTCGGACGGGCCGACGGCGTGCCCTACGTCGCCGTCAAGGGCGCGCCCGAGGTCCTGCTGCCCCACTGCGGCCGGGTCGTGTCGGGCCGGGGCACCGAGCCGATGACCGACGAGCGGCGCGCCCAGGCGGAGGCGACGGTGCGCCGCCTGGCGGGCCGCGGGCTGCGCGTCCTCGCCGTCGGCCACGCCGAGCCCGACGCCCTGGACGGCGACGAGGAGATCCTCGCCGGGCTCGCGCTGCTGGGCTTCGTGGGGATCGCCGACCCGGTCCGCCCGGACGCCGCGGACGCGATCGGCACGCTCACCGCCGCCGGGATCCGGGTCACGATGATCACCGGGGACCATCCGGACACCGCCCGCGCCGTGGCCGCCGAGCTGGGCGTCCCGAATCCCGAGCGCACCATGACCGGCGCCGAGCTGGACCGGCTCGGCGACCGCGACCGTACCCGGCGGATCGCCGAGACCTCGGTGTTCGCCCGCGTCACGCCCGAGCACAAGGTGCGCATCGTGCAGGCGCTGCGGCGCGCGGGACGGGTGGTGGCGATGACCGGCGACGGCGCCAACGACGCCGCCGCGATCCGGCTCGCCGACGTGGGCATCGGCCTGACCGCGGGCGATTCGCGGGCCGCGCCGTCCGCCGCCGACCTGATCCTGCGCGGCGGCGACCTGCCCGGCATCGTCGCGGCTCTCCTGGAGGGGCGCGCGCTGTGGGAGAGCGTCCGCAACGCCGTGTCGATCCTGGTCGGCGGCAACGTGGGGGAGGTCGCGTTCACCCTGTACGGCACCACGCTGGGCGGCGGGCGGGCTCCGCTGACCACCCGCCAGCTCCTGCTGGTGAACATGCTCACCGACATGATGCCCGCGCTGGCCGTCGCGCTCGCCCCGCCCGGCGAGGACCGGAGCGACCGCGCCGGACGCCCGTCCCGTCCCGGCGTGCTCGGTGACCCGCTGCACGACGCGATCGTGGCGCGCGGCGTGGTGACCGCGCTCGGCGCCATCCTCGCCTGGCAGATCGGGCGGTTCACCGGTCGTGGCCGCCGCGCCGGGACGATGGGCCTGGCCGCGCTGGTCATCACGCAGCTCGCGCAGACCTTGCAGACCGGCTGGCGCAGCCCCGCCGTCCTGGCCACCTGCGCGGCCTCGCTGCTCGTCCTGGCGCTGGTGATCGAGACGCCGGGCGTGAGCCACTTCTTCGGCAGCGTCCCGCTGGGCCCGGTGGCCTGGTCGGTCGTCCTCGGCGCCGCCGCGGCGGCCACGGTCGCGTCCGTACTGGGACCGCGCCTCGTCGAGAGGCTGCGCTAGAACCCGAGCCGCTTGCCCACGATCTCGTTCATGATCTCGTTGGTGCCGCCGCCGATGCCCAGGATGCGGGCGTCGCGGTAGTGCCGCTCGACCTCCGACTCGCGCATGTAGCCCATCCCGCCGTGCAACTGGACGGCCTCGTGGACGACGTGCTCGGCCGCGTACACGGCCGTGTTCTTGGCGAACGCCGTCTCGGTCAGCACGTCCTCACCCGCCGCGTACCGCTCGGCGACGCTCCTGGTGTACGCGCGGGCCACGTCCACCTGCCGGGCCATCTCGGCGATCTTGTGCCGGACGAGCTGCCGGGACGCCAGCGGACGCCCGAACGTCTCGCGGTCCCGCACCCACTGGATCGTCAGGTCCAGGCAGCGCTGCGCCGTCGCGTACGCCTGCACGGCCAGCCCCAGCCGCTCGGTCACGAAGTTCTGGACGATCTGCAGGAACCCGGAGTTCTCCGCACCGACCAGATTGGCCGCGGGCACCCGCACGTCGGTGAACGACAGCTCGGCGGTGTCCGAGCACAGCCAGCCCATCTTCCGCAGCGACCGCGACACCGCGAACCCCGGCGTGCCCTTCTCGATCACCAGCAGCGAGATCCCCCCGGCGCCGGGCCCGCCCGTCCGCACCGCCGTGGTCACGAAGTCCGCGCGTACGCCCGAGGTGATGAACAGCTTGGCCCCGTTCACCACGTAGTGGTCGCCGTCGCGCACCGCCGTGGTCCGGATCCCCGCGACGTCGGACCCGGTCTCCGGCTCGGTGATGCCCAGCGCCCCGATCATCTCCCCGGCCAGGGTCGGCCGCGCGAACCGCTCGATCAGCCCCTCGTCCCCGGACGCGACGATGTGCGGCAGCGCGATCCCATGCGTGAACAGGGAGGCCACGACCCCACCGGAGCCGCCCGCCTGGATCAGCTCCTCGGTCACGATCATCGAGTCGAACAGCTCGCCGCCGCCCCCGCCCGCGGACTCTGGGAAGGCCACCCCGAGCAGCCCGGCCTTCGCCGCCTTCCGATGCAGCTCACGCGGCAGCTCCCCGGCGTCCTCCCACCCGCCCAGGTAGGGAACGATCTCCCGCTCGGTAAAGTCCCGCACGAGCCGCCGCAACGCGACACGCTCAGCCGTCTTCCACGGGCCCATGCACCGGCTCCTCAACCCGAACCAACAGAACGTGATTCGGATCTAATCACGCCGCACCCTGAACACAACCCACCCACCCCAGCCCGCACCCCCAGCCCCGAACGGTCGCCCAGGCGCCGCGATCGCGACCGAAGGCAGGTCCGAGCTTGCGAGGACCTGATCGCGCAGCGAGCCCCCTAGGGCGAGTCGGAGCGATGCAGCGATCGCACGCGAGCGCAGCTCGTGCTTGCCAATAAACACATCCGTACCCACCGCAACCCCAACCCCAGCCCCGAACGGTGCCCAAGCGCTGCGATCGCGTCCGAAGGCAGGTCCGAGCTTGCGAGGACCTGATCGCGTAGCGAGCCCCTAGGGCGAGTCGGAGCGATGCAGCGATCGCACGCGAGCGCAGCTCGTGCTTGCCAATAAACACATCCGCACCCACCGCAACCCCAACCCCAGCCCCGAACGGCGCCCAAGCGCTGCGATCGCGTCCGAAGGCAGGTCCGAGCTTGCGAGGACCTGATCGCGCAGCGAGCCCCTGGGCGAGTCGAAGCGATGCAGCGATCGCCGCAAGCACGACAAGCGACGAGCCGCCAGGCGAGGAGCGCAGCTCGTGCTTGCCAAAAAGACGAGCGCAGCTCGTGCTTGCCAATAAACACAGCTTAGAAACAGCCGGCCCAAAGGGTGAGGGCTTCGTCGATTTGGGGGGCGTTGACGATCAGGGGTGGGATGAAGCGGACCACGTTGCCCGCGGCGCCGCAGGTGAGGAGGAGCAGGCCGCGGTCGGCGGCGGCCTTCTGGGCGCGTTGGGCGGCGGCCGGGTCGGGTTGGCCGTCGGCGCCGGTGAATTCGCTGGCCTGCATGAGGCCCAGGCCGCGTACGTCGCCGATCTGGGGGTGGTCGGCGGCGACCTTGCGGAGGCCGTCTTGGAGGCGGGCGCCCATTTCGGCGGCGTTGTCGACCAGGCCCTCGTCTTGGATGACGTCGAGGGTGGCGAGGGCGGCGGCGCAGGCGACGGCGTTGCCTCCGTAGGTGCCGCCCTGGGAGCCGGGCCAGGCTTTCTCCATGAGGGCGGCGGGGGCGGCGATGGCGGACAGCGGGAAGCCGCTGGCGAGGCCCTTGGCGGTGATGACGACATCGGGTCGGATCCCGGCGTGTTCGTGGCCCCAGAAGCGGCCGGTGCGTCCGAAGCCGGTCTGGACCTCGTCCACGATGAGCAGGAGGCCGTGGCGGTCGGCGCGTTCGCGGAGGCCCTGGAGGAACGCGGGCGGCGCCGGGATGTAGCCGCCTTCGCCGAGGACGGGCTCGACCAGGAGTGCGGCGGTGTCCTTGGGGGAGACGAGGGTGGTGAGGGCGTAGTCCAGTTCCCGGAGGGCGAACCTGGTGGCCTCTTCCTCGTCCCACCCGTACCGGTAGGCGGTCGGGAACGGGGACACGATGGCGCCGGGCATGACGGGGCCGATGCCGGCGCGGAATTTAGTGCCGGCCGTGGTCAGGGCGGCGGCGCCCATGGTGCGGCCATGGAAGCCGCCTTGGAAGACCACGATGTTGTGCCGCCCGGTGACGTGCCGGGCGAGCCGGACGGCGGCTTCGACGGCCTCGCTGCCGCTGTTCATGTAGAACAGCGAGTCGAGCCCGTCGGGCAGCACGTCGCCGAGCCGTTCGGTGAGCCGCAGCAGGGGGCGGTGCATCACGGTCGTGTACTGGCCGTGGATCAGCGTGGCGACCTGCCGCTGCGCGGCCTCGACGACCCGGGGGTGGCAGTGCCCGGTGCTGGTGACGCCGATGCCGGCGGTGAAGTCGAGATGGCGGCGCCCGGCCTCGTCGTAGAGGTAGACGCCCTCGCCGCGCTCCGCCAGCACGGGAGTGGCCTGCTTGAGAGCGGGGGACAGCTGAGCCATGGGCACGACCCTCTCGGAAGGCTCGGAACAAGCGTCGTAAGATTGTCGACAATCCTACGACAGTCGCTCGATGGAGTCGAGCATGTGCTCTTCGATCAGGCGCAGCAGCCGCTCCTCCTCGCCGTCGGAGATGGCGTCGACGAGCCGCCGGTGCTCCTCCACCAGCTCCTCGGGCTCGGGGTAGGTGTCCTGGAGCGCGTTCAGGCACATGCGGGTCTCCACCAGCAGGGTCTGTGCCATGCGCTCCAGCCGGGGGCTGCCGGACGAGCTGACCAGCACCTCGTGGAACGCCTGGTCGGCGTCGCTCATCTTCACCCGGTCGCGTTCCCTGGCGGCCTCGACCAGGTGGTCCAGCGCCTCGGTGAGCCGGGCCACCGCCTCGCCGCGGTTGCGCTCCATCACCAGGACGCACGCCGCCCGCTCGATGGCGAGCCTGGCTCGGTAGACGTCCTCCACGTCGCTCTGGTCCAGCGTGACCACGAACAGGCCGCGGTGCGGCTCGCTGTGCAGCAGCCCCTCCTGGACGAGCCGCTGCATGGCCTCGCGCAGCGGGCCGCGGCTGATGCCCAGCCGTCCCGCCAGATCGGCCTCGCCGAGCTGCTCGCCGGGTTCCAGCTGGCCGTACAGGATCGCCGTTCTCAGCTCGTCGTAGACGATCTCCACGGTGGATCTGCGGGGGACGGGTTCAAGCTCACCCAGTCGGCCCATGCCGAGGGTTCCTCTCTTTATTCAGTTCACCTCGGCCCATACCGAGGGCTACTCGCTCGTGTCTCATAGGCGCGCCGTCTGGATCGCGTCCGGAGCCGCCGCTCCGGCCGGTTCCTTGGCGAACAGCGTGCCCAGGCCGGGACGGGGGCGCAGCACGCCCTCCGCCCCGGCGCCGCTCTCCGCCGCCAGGCGCAGGCCCTCCCAGACGCTCACCTGGTTGGCGGTGAGGACGGGCTTGCCCAGCCGCGCCTCCAGGTCGTCCAGCCAGGCGACCGTGTGCAGCGCGGTGTCGGGGACCAGGACGGCCTCGGCGCCGGGATGGTCGTTGGCGGCGACGAAGTCCAGGACGTCGTCGCGCCCCAGCGTGCCGACCTCGGCGGCGGTGATGATGCCGCGGCTGGTCAGCGCGACGACCTCGATGCCGGCGTGCGCGAGGAAGGCGGCGAACCGCTCCGCCACGTCCGCCGGGTAGGTGGCGGCCACCGCGACCCTGGTCACGCCCAGGTGCCGGGCCGCGTTGACGAAGGCGAAGGAGGTGCTGGACGCGGGCACCCCGGCGGCAGCGCTGACGCCGTCGACCTGCGCGGCGGCGCCGTCCCAGCCGAAGACGAAGCTGCCGCTGGTGCAGGCCCACACGGCGGCCGATACCTCAAGCCCGCGCAGCGTCCTGGCCCCCTCGGACAGGACGTCGGCTCCGCCCACGTCCAGCAGGGCGTCCACCCGGTGCGCGTCCTCCCGCATGAGCGTGTGGACGACGGGCAGCCGCACGTCACCGAGGATCCGTTCGATCACCGGGTAGTCGTCCTCGGCGCTGTGGCCCGGGTAGAGGAATCCGACGCTGGGCACCAACTTCCGCCTCCCTTTCGATCAATCATGCCGCGCTAGGCCGCCGGGGCCTGGCTCACCTGGACCAGCCACTGCCCCTCGCCCGCGGCCTGGAGCCCCATCGCCCGCAGCGCGGAGCACATGGTCACCTGGTTGGCGGTGAGCACGGGCTTGCCGATCATGCGTTCCAGCGGCGCGATGATGTCGTACGTCGGGACGTTGGTGCAGCTGATGAACACCGCCTCCGCCTCGGGCCGGTCGACCGCCGAGACGGCGTTGACCACCTCCTGGTAGCCGACCTTCCAGATGTGGTTGAGCAGCCCCATCCCGACCGAGGACACCACCGCGACGCCGTGCGCGCCGAGGAAGGACACCAGCCGGTCGGTGACGCTGTCGATGTACGGGGTCACCACCGCGATCCGGCCGATGCCGAGCAGGGACAGCGACTCCACCAGGGCGCCCGAGGTGGTCGTGGCGGACGGGGCCCCGGCCTTGAGCATGGCCTGCTGGAGCTCCCGCTCGCCCTCCGCGCCGCGGATGAAGCTGCCCGAGGCGCAGGCGTAGGCCACCGCCAGCGGCTCGGGGGCCAGCACGTCCCGGGTCGCCTGCCGCACGATCGAGTGGTCGGACAGGGCCGAGGCCATCTCCACCGTCACCGGCACCGGGACGTAGGGCAGCCTGGTCATGAAGAGCGAGACGTCGTCGGGCGTCCAGCGCCACAGCTCCCGGTCGAGCGCGAAGTCGAACGGGGCCACGACGCCGATGCCGCGCTGTGCCGGCAGTTCCGGGCCGACGATGAGCTTGGGGTCGAATGCCATCACCGCCGCCCGTTCAGCCGTCGTGCCTGGCGTAGACGAGGCGTTCGCCGACGCCGCCGGACCGCCATACGTCGTTGCACGCCTCGGCCATGCGGTCGAGCCCGTCCACGATGGTGGCGTAGACGTTGCCGGGCACCCAGCCGACGTCCCCGTTCAGCAGCAGGTTGTTGCGCCCGTAGAAGATGGCCAGGTCGACGACGCCGGGCAGGCCGTCGATGCCCTTCTCCTCCTTGAAGCCCCTGTCCAGCATCCCGCCATGGAAGTCGAAATACACCACGTCGCCCGAGATGGGGGTCACCGTGGGGTTCTCCAAGCCGATCTCCTCGTCGCTGAACCGCTCGACCATGGTGTAGACCTCGTTGCGCGCGTACTTGGCGTGGTACGCGTCGCCGCCCTGCGGCAGGGCCCGCCAGACCGCCTCGCACGTCCGGGGCGCGTCCTTTTCGAGCAGTTCGGCGATGCAGGAGACGCCGCGGCGCTCGAGCGTGATGGTCATGAGCTTGGGCATGCCGGCCTCCCCGGGCACAGGGGTGAGTGACGCGTCGCTCACCCGAGAGGACTCTTGACGAATAGAGCGCCTTGGGATCCGCCCTGGCCTGTGGAACGGTTGCGACGGTCTTGCAGCACGACCAGCACGGTCACCTGCTCGTTCTTGGATGTCGAGGTACCCGCGCTGATTGTTGACAATCCTACGAGGGCTTCCTAGCGTGTCAATGCCCCCATGCGTTGCGTTCTCGTTAATTGCCGACCCCAGAGAGTGAGGCCATGGAGCCAGAGGGCAGGCCGCGGGTGGTCGTGCTGCGCGACGAGGCCGATCCGCCGCCGGCCATGGAGCCGGTCGAGCGTCTCGCCCGCGTGCGCTACGTGGACGGGGCAGGGCTCGCCGAGGCGCTTCCGGGTTCCGACGTGCTGTTCGTGTACGACTTCTTCTCCCGGGCACCCTCCCGCGTATGGCCGAGGGAAGGGGCGCCGGGCTGGGTGCATGTCGCGAGCGCCGGGGTGGACAGCCTGCTGTTCCCCGGGCTGGTCGAGAGCGACACGGTCGTCACCAACTCGCGCGGGGTCTTCGATGGCCCGATCGCCGAGTACGTGCTGGGCCTGGTGCTGTGCTTCGCCAAGGACCTGCGGACCACGCTGAGGCTGCAAGAGCGGCGGGTGTGGCGGCACCGCGAGAGCGAGCGGATCGAGGGCACCCGCGCGCTGGTGATCGGCACCGGCCCGATCGGGCGGGCGATCGGCCGCGCGCTGGCCGCGGCCGGGATCGTGGTGACCGGGATGGGGCGCACCGCCCGCGCCGGCGATCCCGATTTGGGCGAGGTGCTGCCCGACGACCGGCTGCACGAGGCGCTGGGCGAGGCCGACTGGGTGGTGCTGGCGGCGCCGCTCACCGACCGCACCCGCGGCATGATCGACGGCGCCGCGCTGGAGCGGATGCGGCCGACCGCCCGGCTGATCAACGTGGGCCGGGGCGCGCTGGTGGTGGAGGACGACCTGATCGAGGCCCTGCGGGCGGGCCGGATCGCGGGGGCCGCCCTGGACGTCTTCGAGGACGAGCCGCTGCCGGAGCCGTCCCCGCTCTGGGACCTGCCCAATGTGATCGTCTCCCCGCACATGTCCGGGGACGTGGTGGGGTGGAGGACGGAGCTGGTCCGCCTGTTCGCCGACAACCTCGGCCGGTACGTCGCCGGCCGCCCCCTGCTGAACGTGGTGGACAAGCGCCTCGGGTATGTCAGCTCCGGGACGCCGACCGCGTCCGGCTGACCGCCGCACCGAACCAGGAGGTCTCATGACCGGCACCGATCCGACCGGCCTGACCGCGACCGAGCTGCTGGACGCCTACGGGCGCAAGGAGCTGACCCCGGTGGAGGCCACCGAGGCCGTCCTGGAACGGATCGAGCGGATCGATCCGCGGCTGAACGCGTTCTGCCTGGTCGACCCGGAGTGGTCGCTGGAGGCGGCGCGGGCCTCGGCGGAGCGGTGGCGGCGCGGCGAGCCCGCGGGCCTGCTGGACGGGGTGCCCGTCTCGATCAAGGACATCCTGATCACCAAGGGCCGTCCGACGCTGCGCGGCTCGCGTACGATCGATCCCGGCCTGGACTGGCCGGAGGACGCGCCCTCGGTGGCCCGCCTGTACGAGCACGGCGCGGTGCCGATCGGCAAGACCACGACGCCGGAGTTCGCGTGGAAGGGCGTCACCGATTCGCCGCTCACCGGGGTCACCCGCAACCCGTGGGACACCGCCCGTACCCCCGGCGGCTCCAGCGGGGGAGCGGCGGCCGCGGTGGCGGCGGGCCTGGCCCCGCTGGCGCTGGGCACCGACGGCGGCGGCTCGGTGCGCATCCCGGCCGCGTTCACCGGCACGTTCACGCTCAAGCCGACCTACGGTCTGGTGCCGCACTACCCGGCCAGCCCGTTCGGGACGCTGGCGCACGTCGGCCCGATGACCCGTACCGTGCGGGACGCCGCGCTGCTGCTGGACGTGATCACCGGGTTCGACGGCCGGGACTGGTCGGCGCTGCCGCCGCCGCGCGAGCCGTTCTCCACGCTGGCCGGGGACGTGTCGGGGCTGCGCGTCGCCTTCAGCCCCGAGCTGGGCTTCGCCTCGGTGGATCCGGAGGTCGCCGCGCTCGTGGACGCGGCCGCCGGGGTGTTCGCCGAGCTGGGCGCCAAGGTGGAGCGGGCCGATCCGGGCTTCGCCGATCCGGTCGAGGACTTCGAGGTGCTGTGGTTCGCCGGGGCCGCGAAGGTCGTGGAGAACCTCACCGAGGAGGAGCGGGCCAAGCTCGACCCCGGCCTGCGCGAGATCTGCGACAAGGGCGAGCAGTACTCGCTCAGCGTCTACCTGGACGCCGTCGCGCGCCGCCGGGAGCTGGGCCGGATCATGGGCCTGTTCCACGAGGAGTGCGACCTGCTGCTCACCCCGACCGTGCCGATCCCCGCGTTCGAGGCCGGACGCGAGACCCCGGCCGGCGGCCTGTACGGCGGGGTGGGGCGCTGGACGGCCTGGACGCCGTTCACCTATCCGTTCAACATGACCCAGCAGCCGGCCGCGAGCGTCCCGTGCGGTTTCACCCCGGATGGGCTTCCGGCCGGGCTCCAGATCATCGGGCCGAGGCATGCCGACGCGCGGGTGATGAACGCCGCGCTGGCCTACGAGCGGGCCCGTCCCTGGCACGAGCGCCGCCCGCCACTGGACGGCTGATCGGGAGCGCAGTACGGTCCTAACCAAGCAATTGCTTGGTTAACGACTGGAGGCTCCATGCGCCGCGGCATCTACCTGCTCGAAGAGGTCGAGTTCCACCCGATGAACTCGCGCAGGCCCCTGGAGTACCTGCGCTGGCTCACCGGCTACAAGCGGGAGGACGACCGCATGGAGGCGGGGGCACCGAGGCTCACCGAGGGCCTGTCCATCCGCTCCAAGGAGATCGACCTGGTCGGGGCGTTCTACGCCGTCGGCATCAGCGGCCACCCGCAGTTCAAGGTCGTCACCCTCTGGGACTGCCACGGCGGCTGGGACGGCGGCTGGCGGCAGATGGTGGAGATCTACGACGACGTCCAGCAGAACCTCTTCCTGTCGGACATCGACGACCTGCGGTTCTCCGCCTACTCCCGGCCGCTGGGCGCGGCCCCGGGCTCGCCCGCGGTGGCGGACCTGCTCTCCGAGGGGTACGCGGCGCCGCTGTACCTGTTCGAGAGCGCGCAGGTGAGGCCGGGCGCGGCGCTGGACTACCTGGCCGCCGTCCAGGAGGAGCGCGCGCCGATACTGGCCGATCATGGACACCGGCTGGTCGGCGCGTACGAGGTCCAGTTCTGCGACAGCGAGGTGGTCACGCTCTGGGGCACCGACATCGACTCGCATCTGGAGCTGCAAAGGTCGAGGGACGCGGCGCTCGGGCTCGATGACGGCGTGCCCGCCGACCACCGCCTGCTGAGCTGGCGCAAGCGCGCCCGCGCCTACCTCGAAGGGCCCTGGCGGGAGAACCTGCTCAGCCCGTACCCGGGCTCGAAGCTGGCTCCGAACCAGCCCTAGTCTTCGAGCTCGCCGCGGCAGTCCCGCCCCTCGCGGAGCCTCCTGGCGTGCTTGCGGGGCTTGCGCTTGACGTTCACGCCTCCCCAGAACGCCAGGCCGGAGATCACCACGCGCGGCGCTCCCGGCACCCCGGGACCGCTCGCGTGGTGGTCGAAGCCGCCCATGATGCCGATTCCGTTGACCCGGACGGCGATGTCCTCGGGCACGATCACCTCGACCCCGCCCATGATCGCGAAGGCGCGGATCCTCACCTCGGGCTCGGCGAACCGCGCCTCGCGCAGGTCGAGCCTGCCGCCGCCCCAGAAGGCGAACGTGGTGAACAGCCTCGGGACCGTCCAGCGGCCCTCGTGCCTGAACCCGCTCATGATGGCGAGGCCCGTCCACCAGCTCGGCGGGTCGGCGGCGGGCGCGTCGGCGAACGGCGGCGTGTACGGCGCCAGGTCGCCACGGTTTCCGGGGCTCGGCAGGTCCCGGGTGATCGGCTCCAGTTCGGCGTAGGTCTTGGCCATGTAGACCTGGTTGAGCCGCTCCTGGAGTTCCTCGAGCGTGAGCCGGCCGTCACCCGCGGCCTCGCGCAGCACCTCCGCGACCCGGTCGCGGTCGGCGTCGGACGCCCGCATCTCCGGCGGGTAGGGGGAGGAGCTCCCGCGCTCCTGTCCGGCGGGTGGCGGAGAAGACGTCATGGACGAAGCCTATGCCGGTTCGCCCCGGATCACGATCGAGGCGCCGGAGGCCGCCCGTGGTTATACCAAGCGCTTGCTTGATATGCCAGGTTGGCGTTACCGTCCACCTGAAGGTCCTTGCAGGTAACCGGCGTAAAGGAACAGCGCCCATGGGTGTACCGATAGTGCAGGCTCCCGTTCGCGATGTGACCGAAGAGGAGATCGCGCATTACCGCGAGCACGGCTGGGCCCGGCTGCCCGGCCTGGTGGACCCCGGCTTCGTGGCCGGGCTGCGCGACCGGGCGCTGGAACGTCTGGCGGCCAGGCGCGAGGCGTTCCGCAACAGCTTCGTCGACCAGGCGTTCGGCCAGGACCGCGACATCGCCGAGCACGACGAGGCGTTCCGCGCGCTCGCCCTGTCGCCCGGCCTGGGCCGCAACGCCACCCGGCTGCTGCTCGGCGTCCAGAACGTCCGGCTCCAGGTCACCAACCTGCTGATCAAGGAGCCGGAGGACGGCAACGGCCACGGCGCCACGGTCTTCCACCAGGACTTCCCGTGGATGCCGATGGACCGCTCCGCGATGCTCACGATCTGGCTCGCGCTGGACGACGTCTCCGCCGACATGGGCACGCTGCGCTTCTACGACCGTTCCCACCTGTACGGGCCGCTGGGCCGCAGCTTCGTCCGCGAAGGCGACGACGCGCTCAGCCAGCACCCCTGGCTGAAGGACCTGGAGGTCTCCCCGCCGATCGACATGGCGCCCGGCGACGCCACCGTGCACAGCGCCCTGGTCATCCACGGCGCGCCGGCCAACCGCCGCGACCGGCCCCGGCTGTCGTTCACCGTCACCTACTTCGACGCCGCCAGCCTCTACACCGGCGCCCCGTACGGGCAGACCGACGACCTGGGCCTCAAGGTCAACGAGCCCTTCGACCACCCGCTGTTCCCGGTGGTGCCCACCTCATGACGTGTCGTTCCACCCTCCCCGGTCCGGCCAAGGCGGCGCCATGACCTCCATCGAGACGGTACGCGGGCCGGTGAGCGACACCGGCGCCACGCTGATGCACGAGCACGTCTTCGGGCTGAGCCCGGAGATCCTGTGGAACTGGCCCGACATCCCCGAGGGCTGGGACCTGGAGAAGCGCGCCCGCGAGGCCGCCGCCAAGCTGGACGAGCTCAAGGCCGCCGGAATCGACACGATCGTCGACCTCACGGTGATCGGGCTCGGCCGGTACGTCCCGGCCGTCCAGCGGGTCGCCGAGCTGACCTCCGTCAACATCGTCGCCGCCACCGGCCTCTACACCTACGACGCGCTGCCCCCGTACTTCGGCAACCGCGGCCCCGGCTCGCTGTTCGGCGGGCCCGACCGGCTGGCCGAGTTCTTCGTCCGCGACATCACCGAGGGCATCGGGCGCACCGGCGTCAAGGCGGGCATGCTCAAGTGCGCCACCGGCAGGCAGGGCCTCACGCCCGGCGTCGAACGGGTGATGCGCGCCGTCGCCCAGGCCCACCGCGAGACCGGGGTGCCGATCACCACGCACAGCGAGTCGGCCACCCGCAACGGGCTCGACCAGCAGAAACTCCTGGCCGAAGAGGGCGTGGACCTGTCCCGCGTGGTGATCGGGCACGCGGGCGACTCCACCGACCTCGGCTACCTCGAAGAACTGATCGCCAACGGGTCCTATATCGGCATGGACCGCTTCGGCATCGAGTTCACCTCGTTCGAGGACCGGGTCGCCACCGTCGTCGCGATGTGCGAGCGCGGCCACGCGAACCGCATGGTGCTCTCGCACGACTCCTACTGCTTCAACGACCGTTTCGAACCCGAGGTCATCAAGCAGCGGCATCCCAACTACCACCTGCTGCACATCTCCCGGGACGTGCTGCCCGCCCTGCGCGCCCGGGGCGTCACCGAGGAGCAGATACGGCAGATGCTCGTCACCAACCCTCACGACATCCTCACCCCGACCGAGACCGGAGGCCGTCCGTGACCACCCCGGAGACCGCAACGGACTTCGACATCACCTCCGACTGGCACGTCGCCAACCCGTACCCGTTCCTGAGGCGCCTCCGCCACGAGCACCCCGTCTTCTGGAGCGACCACTTCGGCATGTGGGTGCTGACACGGTACGAGGACGTCCGCAACGCCTACCGCGACCACGAGACCTTCTCCAGCGTCGGCTCGCTCACCATCTCCCGCACCCTCACCGACGAGGTGAAGGAGACGCTCGGCGAGCACCGCTCCTTCCTGGACAACTTCTCGGCCAACGTGGACCCGCCCCAGCACACGCGGATGCGCCGGGCGATCTCCCGGGCCTTCACGCCCCGCGCCGTCAAGCGCCTCGGCGACCGGTTCCAGGCCGAGGTGGACCGCGTCCTGGACGAGATCCTGCCCGCCGGGCGGGCCGACTTCACCGTCGAGCTGGCGCACCGGCCGTCCGCGCGCCTGGCCGCCCACTTCATCGGGGTCCCGCCCGAGGACGAGGACAGGGTCAAGCACTGGGTGACCTCCTGGTTCCAGCTGTTCCTCTCGCCCCAGGCGCCCGAGCGCCAGCGCGAGCTGGCCCAGGACTTCCTCAAGTACCTCGACTACGTGGACCGGCTGGTCAGCGACCGCCGCGCCGAGCCCCGCGAGGACTTCGTCTCCCTCATGGCCGAGCACATCGACAACGGGCTCTCGCACCGCGAGGTCGTGGAGACCATCAGCGCGCTGCTGCTCGGCGGCAACGACACCGTGCCCAACGCGCTGTCCAACGCGGTCTACCGGCTGCTGCGCGAGCGCGAGGTCTGGGAGGAGATCGTCGCCGACCCGTCGCTGATCCCCGGCATGGCCGAGGAGACGCTCCGCATCGACGGCGCCAGCCTCGGCAGCTTCCGCACGACCACCCGCGAGGTCACCCTGCACGGCACCACGATCGAGCCGGGCACCCAGATCCTGCTGCACACCGACTCGGCCGGGCACGACGAGACCGTCTTCCCCGACCCCGAGCGGTTCGACATCCGCCGCGAGAACGCCCGCGACCACATGGTGTTCGGGTACGGCGTCCACCACTGCGTCGGCGCGGCCCTGAGCCGGCTGAAGATGGAGATCGCCTTCCAGCGGCTCACCGCCCGGCTGCCCAGCCTGCGCCTGGCGCCGGGGGCCGCGCCCGAGTACCGCAAGAGCATGGTCGGGCGTGGACTGGCGAGCCTGCTGGTGGAATGGGACGAGCGGTGAGGTTCGCCCGCCGTACCGCCCTGGTGACGGGCGCGGGCTCCGGCATCGGCCGCGCCTGCGCCCGCCGCCTGGCCGCCGAGGGCGCCACGGTGACGGTCGCCGACATCGACCCGGCGGCGGCGGCCGAGACCGCCGAGCTGATCGTCAAGGAGGGCGGCGCCGCCCGGCCCGTCACCGGCGACGTCAGCGTGGAGGACGACGTCCGCGCCATGGTGGAGACGGCGGCCGGCGACGGCGGCCGCCTGGACGTCCTGCACAGCAACGCCGCCGTGCTGTCCCGCGAGGTGTACGGGCGCGACCTCGACCTGACCGAGATGGACGTGGAGGTGTGGGACCGCACCCTCGCCGTCGACCTGCGCGGCGCGATGCTCTGCGTCAAGCACGCCGTCCCGCGCATGGGCGCGGGCGCCGCGATCGTCAACACCACCTCCGTGTCCGCCCTGGTCGGTGACACCGACCATGCCGCGTACGGGGCGGCGAAGGCGGCGCTGATCTCGTTCACCCGCTATGTCGCCACCATGTACGGCCGGCGCGGCATCCGCTGCAACGCCGTGGCGCCCGCGCTCGTCCTCACCGAGGCCGCCCGGCGGGCGATGACCCCGGAACGGCTCGCCGAGAAGGCCGCCGAACGGCTGCTGCCCGACCCGTGCGAGCCGGAGGACGTCGCCGCGCTGGTCGCGTTCCTCGCCTCGTCGGAGGCGCGCTGCATCACCGGCCAGACCATCGTCATCGACGGGGGGACGCTGGCGCACCGCCCCGAGCACGCCATCCGGCAGGCGAGGGAGGCGGGCTGAGCGGCTACTGGGGCGGGCCCTTGGCGAGGGTGACGCTGGTGGTGAAGCGCTGCCCCGACGGATCGACCCAGCCCACGCTCACGGTGTCGCCCGGGTGATAGAGGAGCAGCAGGTCGGTGAGCTTCCCCGGGGAGTCGACCCGCTGGCCGTTCAGGGACACGATGACGCCGCCACGGGGCAGGCCGGCCGCCTCGGCGGGCGTGTCGGGCAGCAGCCCGGCGATGAGGGCGCCGGTGGGGCTGGGCGGCGGCGGGCTGCCTGGCACGGTGCCGCCGACCGGGCGCACCTGCACGCCCAGCATCGCGGTGTCGCCGATGTGGACGGTCGCGGACGCCTCGCCGCGCTGGATCTGCCGGGCCACCGTCAGCGCCCGGTTGGACGGGATGGCGAAGCCGCGTTCCGCGCCTCCCTCCTCCAGGCGGTACCCCGCCGACGCGGCCGTGTTCATGCCGATGACCTGGCCCGCGGCGTTCAGCAGCGGGCCGCCGGAGTCGCCCGGACGGATCGGGGCGTTGGTCTCGATCATCCCGGTGAGCCGCTCGGAGGTGCCGTTGGACTCGTCGGTGGCCGTCACCACCTGGTCCAGCGCGGTGACCGTGCCGGTGACGACGCTGGGCGTCCCGCCCTTCCCGCCCGCGTTGCCGATGGCGGTGACCGGGTCGTCCAGCGACACCCGGGAGGAGTCGCCGAACACCGCGGGCCGCAGCCGGGAGGCGCCGCGCAGCCGCACCACCGCGATGTCGCCGGACCGCTGGTAGCCGAGCACGTCCGCGATGAACCGGCGCCCGTTGTCGGCGACCGTCCCGCGGATGGACGTGGCGCCCTGGATGACATGGTTGTTGGTCAGCACATGGCCGGAGGCGTCCATCAGGATGCCCGTCCCGGCCGCGCGGGTGTTGCGCAGCCCCTGCACCGTGTCGATGATGACGACGCCGGGGCTGCGCCCGCTGGGCGTCCGCGGCGGTAACGCGGGCGCGCTGGACGTGGTCTGCGGCGGCGGGACGTTCCGGCTGGGCTCGTCCAGGAAGTTCAGGCCGAGCAGCAGTACCGCCAGGGCGGCGAGGACGCCCAGGACCACCACACAGCCGCCGCCCGCCCCGCCGCCCGAGCGGCGGCCGTCGGGGATCTCGTACACCTCGCGCCCTCCTCCGGCCCGGGCCGCCCCACGGACATGATCGCCCTTTTGAACGCTCTACCCCGGTTTCGCGCTCCCGATCACTAATGATCCGTGGTGACCCCCGACGGCCGCGGGGGGCTACCAGGTGAAGTACCGGCGCGGGTTCTCCACGAGCATCTGGTCGATCTGCGCCT
Organism: Actinomadura sp. SCN-SB; assembly: GCF_043906805.1. Classification (NCBI taxonomy): domain Bacteria; kingdom Bacillati; phylum Actinomycetota; class Actinomycetes; order Streptosporangiales; family Thermomonosporaceae; genus Actinomadura; species Actinomadura sp. SCN-SB. The sequence continues at coordinate 134,166 of NZ_JBIMPP010000008.1, forward strand.
CGGTGACGCCCTTCTCCCGCAGGGCCGGCAGGACGTCGTCGCTGATGTGGGTGTAGACCCAGTTGGGGGCCACCCCGCGCGCCGTCTCCGGGTCGGGGCCGAACCAGTCGGAGTAGCAACTGGTGTCGTGGCTGAGCACCATCCGGTCGGCGTAACCCTGCTCGCACAGCGCCGCGATGGTGGCGACGCGGTCGGCCATCGGGTTGAGGAGGTCCAGCCCGAACCTGTCCATCCCGAGGATCGCGCCGGTGTCGGCCAGCGACTTGAGGTAGTCCAGGTCGTTGCTGTCGCCGACGTGGCCGATGACGACCTTGCCGAGGTCCACGCCCTCCTTGGCGAGCACCTCCACGACCTGGCGGCCGTTCCGGGTCTCGGCGTCGGTGTGGACGGTGATCGGCGCTCCCGTCTCGCGGTGCGTGGCGGCGACCGCGAGCAGCACGCGCCGCACGCCGGGCGTGAGGCCCTGGGTGTGCACGGCGCACTTGAGGAACGCCGCCCGCACGCCGGTGTCGGCGATGCCCTCCATCAGGTCGCGGCAGAAGTTGTCGATCATCGGGTCGGGCCCGCCGAGCAGGGTCTCCGGGCCCCGGTAGATGAACTGGAAGGGGAGGTCGTTGTAGGTGTACACCCCGGTCGCGACGATGATGTTCAGCTCGGGCACCAGTTCGGCGATCCGCTTGATGCGCGGGATGTAGCGTCCCAGTCCCCACACGGTGGGGTCGGCGATGGTGGTGATGCCCCGGCCCGCCAGCTCCTTCAGCTTGGCGACCGCGTCGGCGACCCGCTCCTGCTCGTCCCACCAGGCGCCGATGCCGTAGTTCTGGACGTTCTCGGTGTTCAGGAAGAAGACGTGCTCGTGCATCAGGGTCCGGCCCAGCGCCGCGGTGTCCACGGGCCCGCGGGCGGTCTCGACTGAGGGCATGGGGTGGTCCTCTCCGGGCATACCGACTGGTCGGTTTTCTGGCAAGCTATGACCAGGTCCATGCACGCGTCAATGGAGGTCCAGGCGATGGTCTCGGGTGCGAGGCGGGGCGGTCACCCCCGGCGCAGCCCGGTCGAGCGGCGGATCCTGGACGCGGCGCTGCGGCTGTTCGCCGAGCGTGGCTTCGACGGCACCTCGGTGCAGGAGATCGTGGCCGCGGCGGAGGTCACCAAGGGGGCCCTCTACCACTACTTCGACTCCAAGGACGACCTGCTCTACGAGATCTACCGCTCGCTGATCGCCCGCCAGCTCGCCGATCTCGACCGGATCCTGGCCGCCGGGCTGCCGCCCCGCGACGCCGTCCGCGAGATCGTCTCCGGGCTGATCCAGAGCACCGCCGAGCACATCGACGAGGCCAAGGTGTTCGTCCGCGAGATGCACCGCCTCGACCACGAGCACATGCACGCCGTCCGCGCCGACCGCCGCCGCTACCACGTCCGCTTCCGCGGCCTCGTGGAGCAGGCCCAGAAGGACGGCGTGTTCGCGACGGAGGCGTCCGCCGACACGGTCACCATCGTCGCGCTGGGCATGGTCAACCAGCTACCGCACTGGTACCGCGCCGACGGCCCCAAGAGCGCCGAGGACCTGTCGGACGAGGTGACCGCCTTCCTGCTGGCGGCCCTGGACCCACGCTGAGTCTGCGCTCTACCTGTTCCTCCGCGTCTGGAGGTACAGCACGGCGTCGCGGAGCTCGGCGAGCTCCCGCGCCCAGTCGTCCGGCGGACCCGGTGGCACCAGCACGAACTTCGACAGCCCGGCCTCCATCAGCCGCTTGAGGTGCCTGTCCAGGTTCTCCAGGCTCGGGATGACCTCGTCCGGCGGGGCGGGGCCGAGCACCCGGCGCACCCGGGCGAACCGCCGCTCCGCCTCGGGCGTGAGGGGGCCGCGCCGGTACGAGACGACCGCGCCGAAGTGCTCTTCCTCGATCTCGCGTCCGGCCCCGGCCGCCGCCTCCTGGACCAGTCGCCGGCCGCGGTCGGCCTCGGCGGGGGTGGTCAGCGAGGCCAGCCAGCCGTCCGACAGCCGCCCGGTGCGGCGCAGCTCGGCGTCGGACGAGCCGCCCATCCACACGTCGAACCCGCGCTCGGCCGGCTTGGGACGCAGCCGCAGCCCGTCGTAGTGGTAGTACGTGCCGTGGTGGGTGACCTCGTCCTCCGCCCAGAGGCGCCGCAGCAGGGGGAGCGCCTCCTCGAACATGGCCGCGCGCTCCTCCCTGCGCACCCCGAACGCCTGCTGCTCACCCGGGTCCCGGATGCCGAGGCCGAACGCGGGCAGCAGCCGCCCGCCGGACAGCAGGTCGAGGGTGGCCAGCTCCTTGGCGAGCAGCGCGGGCGGGCGGCCGGGCAGGGCCATCACGGCGGTGCCGAACTTGATCCGCCGGGTGAGCGCCGCCGCGTAGGTCAGCGTCACGACGGGATCCCCCATGGGCCCGGTGGCGCGTTCGGTCACCCACAGCGAGTCGAACTCCTCGCGTTCCAGCCCCTGCGCCAGCTCGGCGAGCCGTTCACCGTCGGGGGCGGTGCCGAGCGCCGGCGCCAGGCCGATTCTGACGATCACCTCACGACCGTACGGCGAGTCAGTCTTGTGAAGCAACCTTTGCGGTGCCCCGGCGCGCGAGGAGGGTCACGGCCAGGACGGCGGCGACGGTCAGCGCGGCGATCGCGGCGGCCATCGGCACGGCCGTGCCCGGCCCGCCGATCCCGGCCAGCGGCGCGGCGGCACCGCCCAAGGTGAACTGAGTCACGCCCAGCAGCGCGGACGCGCTGCCAGCGACGCGCGGCGGCCGTCCCGAGAGGGCCAGCGCGGTGATCTGCGGCAGGATGATCCCCTGCGCGGCCGCCACCAGGAACAGCGCGGGCAGCACCAGCGGCAGTCCCGCCCCGCTGAGCACGGCGGTCAGCAGCAGGGCGCCGCCGAGCACGGCCACGCCCAGCCCGGCCGTCAGCAGGCGGCGCAGCCGCACCCGTCCGGCCAGCCGCCCGCCGAGCTGGCCCGCGGCGACGAGCCCCACCGCGTTGACACCGAACGCCAGGCTGTACGCCTGCGGCGACAGCCCGTACAGCTCCTGGAGGACGAACGGGGAGCCGGAGATGTAGGTGAACATCGCCCCGAACGACAGCCCGATGGCCAGGGCGTACCCGCAGAACACGCGGTCGGCGAGCAGCGTCCCGAACGTCCGCAGCGTCGTCGGCACGCCGCCCTTGGCCCGCGCCTCCGGCGGCAACGTCTCCCGCAGCCCCAGCAGCGCCGCCACCAGCACCACGGCTCCGAACGCGGCCAGCACCACGAACAACCCGGGCCATGGGATGAACCGCAGCAGTTGGCCGCCCAGTGCCGGGGCCAGGATCGGCGCGAGCCCGGACACCAGCATCAGCAGCGCGAAGAACCGGGCCGCGGCGACGCCCTCGTACCGGTCCCGGACGATCGCGCGCCCGATCACCACCCCGGCCGCGCCCGTCGCGCCCTGCACGGCCCGCAGGGCGATCAGCACCTCGACGGTGGGCGCGAACGCGCACAGCAGTGACGCGACCGCGTACGCGCCGAGCCCGATGAGCAGCGGGCGCCGCCGCCCGAACGTGTCGCTCAGCGGCCCGGCGATCACCTGTCCCACCGCGAGCCCGACGACGCAGGCGGTGAGCGTGAGCTGCGTCCGCACGGCGGTGGTCGAGAGATCGGAGGTCAGCTCGGGCAGCGCCGGCAGGTACAGGTCGATCGACAGCGGCGCCACTGCGGCCAGCGAGCCCAGCATCAGGATCAGCCGGAGCCGCCGTCCCGGCTCGGCGGGCGCGGCCTCGGAGACGGCGCGGGGAACGGCCTGTGTCATCAGATCGTGGTGACGACCTGGTCGTACTCCAGGCGGGGGTTGCGGGGCGCGAACGCTCCGGGGGCGGGCCGGCCGATGTTCACCACGGCCATCGGGTGCTGGTTGGTGTCGGCCAGGAACTCCTTCTTCACGCCTTCCGCGTCGAAGCCCGCCATCGGGCCGGCCGCCAGCCCGACGGCCCGGATGCCGACGATCAGGTAGCCGAGCTGGATGCTGGCGTTGAAGCGGGCGATGCCCTCCCGTCCCGGGAACGCGGCCAGCGAGTCGCGCGCCTGCCGCCGGTGCGGGAACGTGACCGGCAGATGCTCGTGGAAGTCGCTGTCGGCGGCGGCGATGAGCGTGAGCGGCGCCTTGGCGGTCTTCTCCCGGTTGTTCTCGGACATCAGCGGCACCAGCCGCCGCCGGGCCTCCGGTGAACGCACCGCCACCAGCCGCAGCGGCTGGCTGTTCATCGCGGTGGGACCCCACTTGACCAGGTCGTGGATCGCTCGTAGCTGCTCGTCGGTCACCGGCTCGCCGGTGAAGGCGTTGGCGGTGTGGGCCTCCCGGAACAGCAGGTCCATGCCCGCGTCGTCCAGGACGCCCCCTGGGGGTGCCACCATCCCGCCCCTCTCTGTCACCCGAAGGGTCGCCCGAAATGTCGACAGAAATCCATTCCGCGCAACAGGATGGTGATCGATTATCTGCCGCCTGAGGCAGTGGGGTGCGTCACATCACGCTGAGTGAGCGGCTAGAACGGCGGGAAGGTCGGAAGGGACGGGGGGTGGAAGCGGGTCGCCGCGGTGACGATGGCGCCCGTGAGCGTGGCGATGGTGAGGACCGACAGGCCCGCCAGCACCGCCCAGCGGCCCGCCTGGTACCCGGCGGGGACGCGGGTGGCGTCGCGCCCGCGCACCGGCCAGGGGGCGCGCAGCGGGGCCGTGCCCGGAAGGTCCTCGAAGGCCGGCTCGGCGTCGTCCTGACGGGGCTCGGGCGGCAGCCCGGAGATCCAGATGAGCAGGTCGGCCACCGCGCACGGGCTGGTGGTCAGGCCCGAGGCGAAGTAGCGGACCTCTCCGGCGGTCTGGTCCAGGGCGCGGACGGCGTTGCCGAGACCGGTGCCGTCGAGCCAGGCGCGCAGGTCGTCCTCGGACGGGTCGGGCGGCAGATGGCCGATCTCGGTGCCGGTGAGCAGGTCGGTCTTGGTGACGACGACCGCGACGCGCTTCTGGTGGCCCTTGTCCGGGCGGGAGCGCAGTTCGTTCAGGACGCGCTGCAGGGTGTCGGCGGGGTCCTCCTCGGAGGACGCGGCGGCCTCGTCCACCTCCACCCGTTCCTCCGTGGTGAGGGAGCGGCGCACCTGGGGGAGGGCGAACGGGTCGACCACGAACAGGAGCGCTTCGCCGTGGTCCAGGTAGCGGAGCGATTCGACCTCGGTCGCGCCGGTGTAGTGCTCTCCGGCCGGGTCGAAGAAGTAGAGGATGCGGCGGGCGCGGCCGGGCAGGTCCAGGTCGACCATGGTGGCCAGGGGCAGCTCGGGACCCGTCTTGGCGGGACGGCCGCCGTGCTGGAACTCCTGGATGAGCCTCGCGTACGCGTCGGCGTGCCGTTTCTCGACGAAGGTCAGGCGTCCGTCCAGCGAGTGCGCACGCGCGTGCAGGGCGCGGATCCCGAGCACCATGAACGTGGTCTTGCCCGCGGCCGGGCCGCCGACGATCGGCAGGGGTTCCACGCGCACGCGCCCGATCCGCTCGGGCAGGCGGCCCTGGCAGTGGGGGCAGTACGCGGCCAGCCGGAAACGGCCGAGGAAGACCGTGGTGGGCAGGCGCGCGCCGCAGCGGCAGACGTGCCGGAACGCGCCCGCGGGGCCGGGGGTGAGGCGCGGGTGGTGCGCCCCGCATTGCGGGCACTCGTAGACGGGAAGGGCGATCTTCTCGTAGCAGAAGGGGTGCGGGCAGGTTTGCAGGATGCGCCCGTACGCCATGAAGAGGCGCTCCACGGCGGCCAGGACGAGCACGCAGACCAGCCAGGCGGCGAGGCCGATGGCGGCGACCGCCCCGTACAGGACGGTGAGCGCCGCCCCGATGACGGCGGCCGGGATCGCGGCGGCGGCGATGCCCGCGCACAGGGCCGCCCAGAGGGGGAAGGTGAAGAACCCCCAGAGTCCGCCGAGAAGCGTCCGGGTGAGGGCGACGACGATTCCGGAGGCGGTCGTCCAGACGCGGGGGACGACGGTACGGGTGATGGTCCACCAGTCACGCCAGACCTGCGAGATGAGGTAGTGGCGGTAGGAGATCTCGGGCTCGGCCACGGGGGAGGGGCCCTTGACCGTGGACGGCGCGAGCGTGCGGCACGCGTGCACGTAGTACAGGCCGAGGGCGGCGGCGCCCGCCACGACCAGCGTCGCGGGGAACAGGACGGGGAACACCACCGTGAATCCGAGCCACATCGCGGCGACCCAGGCGGCGGCGAGGACGAGGATGATGACGGGGTGCATCGGTCACTCACCCCGCCCTCGCGCCTCGGCGATGAGTTCCTTGAGCGCGGTGCGCAGCCTCGGATCGCCTGAGAAGTGCGCGTCCAGCATGCGGGCCGACAGCCGGCGCCCCGCGGCCGACCGCGCCCAGGTCTCCAGCGCCGGTTCGGAGACGCCCAGCAGCCGCAGGCGCAGCACGACCTCGATGAGCCCGTTGCGTTGCGCCAGCTCGGCCGTGCGCACCGGGGAGCGGCCGGAGCGGGCGCGTCCCGGAAGCCCGGCGGCCCACAGCGCGCCCAGCCGCGACCGCACTCCGCCCGGCACGGCCGCCAGCAGCGCCGCGCGGAAGGGCGGCTCGCGTGAGGCGGCGAGGCGGCGCGCGGCGGTGGACAGCACGTCCTCGACCAGCTCGTCGGCGGCGCCGGAGCCGGTGAGGGCGGCCAGCGCCTCGGCGGCGCGCTCCGGGCGTTCCGCCGTGACCGCGTCGGTGTAGGCGCCGACCGCCACGGCGGCCCGCGCGGATTCGCCTCCGGGGTCGGGACGCACGGTACGGACCCGCGCGACAAGCCGCTGCGTCTCGGGCGCGCAGAGCGCCGCGTGCCCTCCGGCGGCGATGCGTCCGAACGTGCGGGACGGCAGCCCGGCGAGGGCGGCTCCCGGCCCGAAGGCACCGGGATGGGCGTCCATCAGCGCCAGGCAGCCGGCCGCTGACGGCGGCTCCGTCCAGATCCGTGCCAGCGCGCGTGCCGGCTCGTCGGCGGCCGAATCGGTGGGCAGGGCGAGGAGGTCCGCGGTCACCGCGACCCTGCGTCCCGGATGGCGGGAGGCGACGGTCACCAGCACGGGCAGCGCCACGACCGGGACGGCCAAGAGCGGCCCGCGTTCCGCGTAGAGCGCGTCGCAGGCGGGACCGGTGAGGGTGGCCCGCCGCACGCCCGGGTCCGCCTCCGCGAGGCCCGACAGCACACCCTCCAGCAGCGGCCCGCGCGAGGGGCCGGAGACGCGCGCCAGAGCGGAGGGGAGGTCGCCGGCCCCGCCTTCGCGCACGCATCGCGCGGCGGCGGCCCGGATCCCGGAAGGGTCGGCTCCCGCTTCGGCGATCCGGGCGACCGCGGTCAGGTCCGGCGCCGACTCCAGCGCCGCGGCGAGGGACGTGCCGTCGTCCACCCTCGCGTGCACGGCCAGCGCCAGGTCGAGGCCCATCGGCGCGCCGCTCCCGGCCAGTTCCCGCCACACCCAGCCGGGGATCCGCTCGCCGTACCGCTCGACCAGCCGGACGACGGCGGCCTCCTCGGCGGCCGTCACCGTCCGGTCGCCCCGGCACAGCGACAGCAGCGTGGCCGCCTCCCCGGGCTCGCCCAGCTCGCCCAGTTCGGCGAGGGCGTCCAGGCCCGCGAAGTCGAACGCGCGCCAGCAGGCCGCGACCGTCCGGGCGTGGCGGCTCGGCGCGTGCCCGCCGGGGCCGCCCTCGTCCAGGTGGAAGGCGTGCCCCGCCTGCCGCTGGGACGAGGCCCACACGTCCGGTGTCGTGCCGACCAGGCGCTGGGCGGCGGCGTCCGGATCGGCGCTGTAGGTGACGAACGACATCCCCGCCGCCGCGGCGACCGGCAGCGAGTACGACACCACCGCGATCCAGCGGGCGATCGGCTCCACGTCGTCGGCGACCAGCACGACCCGGCCATGGCCGTCCCTCAGCACCTCGGTGACCGCGTCCATCAGCCCGGCGAGCAGCCCGTAAGGATCCTTTCCCTGCCCCGCCAGCCATTCGGCGAGGAACTCGGGATCCGACTCCGCGCCGGGAGCGAACTCCTCCAGCAGGGGAAGCGCGGCGCCGTTCCCCTCCAGGGGGCCGTCGTTCCAGAGCGGGGCGTGCCACAGCTCGGCGGGACGCAGGCCCTCCAGCTCCTCCTCTTCCGCCACGACCGCGTGCGCGAAGAAGTTGCCGTACCGTCCCGAGTAGTCACGCCCCAGATAGCGGCAGCGCAGCAGCAACGGCCGTCCCGCGACCCGGTCGTACAGCAGGGCCACGGGGAAGCGGTCCAGCTCGTGCGCCTCGGGGGAGAGCGGTGCGCCGGGCGGGGGACGGTACGACAGGTACGGCGTCACCCCGGCACGCGCGCCCTCCGGCAGCCCCGGCGTCTCGGCGACGAACTGGAACCCCGCCCGGCCCGTGGGACCCCTGCGCGTCGAGGTGTAGTGGAGCTGCCAGGCCACGCCGCCGCCCTCACCTTCCCTGGAGGGGAGACGCCGCTCCCCTGCCGCCGGTGCCCGTGCCGGGCCTGACCCCGTCGAGCATCCCGAACTTGTAGAGCAGCCAGAGCAGCGGGTCCTCGGCCCGGTACGGCCGCACGCCCCCGGCGCCCACGCGCCCGTCCTCCGGTACGCCGCCCAGCGCGGAGATGCCGAACAGGGCGTGGTCGGCGTACTGCTGGCCGAGGTAGGTGTCGAGCTGCCCGGCCTGCCACTCGTGCAGCAGGGCCCGCACCTGCGCGTCCACGGCCTCCCTGTCGTCCAGGTCCAGCACGCCCGAGCCGTCCCGCGAGCGGTGCAGCGCCGACTGCCGCGTCAGCGCCGGGCGCAGCACGTCGATCTTGGTCAGCGCCACCGCGACCGGCACCGCCAGCGGGTCGCCGGGACGGGTGCCGTGCCGCTGCCGCAGCGCCTCGGTGACCCGCGCGATGATGTTGATCGGCTCGCTGTCCGGATCGTCGGCCCCGGGGCCGGGCCGGACGGTGTCCGCCAGCGCGGGCGCGGCGCCCGGCAGCTCCAGCGGGTCCACCAGGAAGATGATCGCGTCCGCCGCCTCCAGGTAGCGCAGGTGCAGGTCGCGGACCTCGCGGCTGCGCAGGTCCTCGCCCGCGGTGTCGAACAGCACCAGCGCGAGGGAGTCGGTGCGGGCGCGCGTCCGCCCCGGCAGCCCCCGGGAGCGGCGTGTGCGGGTGAGCAGGTAGACCAGCGGCTCGCGCGGGCCGGTCGCGGCGCTGGCGGTGGTGGGCAGCAGCCGCCGCTCCTCCAGCAGGGGACGGGCGAAGTCGCGCTTGTAACGCTCGATCGTCCGGTCGTCGCAGGCCACCAGCGAGGCGTCCAGCTCGGTGCCGACCCGGTTCATCAGCTCGTGCAGCAGCACGGCGATGTAGGTGCTCTTGCCCGCGTTCTTGGCGCCGACCAGCGCGACGATCCGGCCGGGGGAGTCCACGTACGCCGAGGGCAGCGGGTTGTGGCATTCGGGGCAGACCCGGTTGCCCGTCACCTGCCCGCAGCCGGGGCAGTCGGCCCTCCCCAGCGGGCGGGACACCCGGGCCGTGCCCCGCCGTACGCGCGCCTCGAACACCGGCGGCAGCGACGCGCCCGCCGCCGACCCCAGGTACTCGGCGAGCTTCTGGTCGAGCTCCGGCTCGCAGCCCAGACGGCGGCCCGCGCGCCCACGGCAGCGGAACGGGATCCGCTGCGGCGCCACGACCGCGAAGCAGTACGGGCAGGTCAGCCCGTGCCGGGCGCGCACGCGAGGCAGCGGGACCCGTGACGTCAGCGACATCGCGACCACCCCCTCCCGCGCCGCTCCGTCATGTCCCCGTCCGTGATCTCGCGACCCGCAAGCGGCGTACCGGCGGGTCGCGGAGCTCGATGACATCATCCTCGGCGAAGCACCGCAGCCAATAGCCGCCCGCGCCTCCGGCCTGTGACCTCGGCAGGGACACCGACAGCTCGCCCGGCACCGGCACCTGCTCCCAGTCGGCGATGGTCTCACCGTCGCCGGGCCCGTGCGGCATGATCCGCCCGTCCCGCCGTACCAGTGTCAGCCGCCGCACCCGGACCGGGCGCGCGCACGTCAGCCGGATGGTGAGGGCACGCCGCCACGGCGGGCCGGTGCGTTCCACGTCGTAGTGGACGAGGACCCGCGCGCCCACCTCGGCCGTCACCGCGCGGCCCCTGACCGGCGCCCCGCCGACCGTTCCGGCGGACGCGACCGACAGCTCGACCGGCAGCTCCTCCGGCACGGGGACCCGGATCCCGCCCTGGGTGTCGTAGGCGGCGCGGCTGACGACCTCCCGCTCCACCGTGCCCTCTTCATCGGGCCGCCCCGCCCCGATCCGGTAGGTCAGCTCGACCTCGGCCACGTCCCGCGGCCAGTCGAACCCGAGGTGCACGTACGCGCCCCGCCGCTCGACCACCAGCCGCCGTGGCGGCGGCAGATGCACGTGCCGGTGGTACGCGCCGATCGCGGCCAAGCCCTCCGCGACCGTCACCGCCAGCAGCCAGCCACCGGACCCCGGGCGTACGGACAGGCCGTCCTCCGTGGGCGCGCCTCCCAGACGCCGGCTCGCCGCGCGCACCTCCTCCAGCGGAACGACCGCGCTGCGCGGCCAGGGCGGCGACCGGTCCAGCATCACCAGCTCGGGCATGCCGTGCCGTGGACGCTCGAACCGCACCCGCAGCAGGCCGGGATCGGACGGGTCGGGCTCGGCGTCCAGCTCGTACACCGGGACGGGCGGAGCGCTCGGCCGCGCCGGCAACCGCACCCCCGGCGTCGTCACCTCGCGGCCGTCGGCGTCCAGGTACACCGCCGAGATCCGGTAGTGGTGCGTCGTGCCGTTGGGGACCTTCTCCTGGAAGCCCTCACGGGTCGCCGCGACCGGGCGCCCGTCCCGGACGACCTCGACCCGCACCGCCTCGGCCGGGCACCGCCACCGCCCCGTGACCTGGCCGTTCCCTGGGATCAGCTCGATCTCGCGCGGCTCCGGCCGTACCACGACCGGCCCCGCCACCGCCGGGGCCGCCGCGGCCTCGCCACGGAAGGCCACCACCCCGTAGTACAGCGGGACGTTCACGGGCGGCCGGTCGTCCCGCCGCCCCGCCACGGCCTCGCCGTCGCCTGCGCCGCGCGGCGCCCGCTCGCGCCGCCGCACCACCTGGTAGCCCACCTCACCGGCCGTCGACGGGGACGGCTCCCACGTCAGCCGTACCACCGGGCCGTCCACCTCCGCGTGCACGGACGGCACCGGGCGCGGAGGCAGCCGCGACATGTGATCGCGCGCCCCGGGCAGGTCGCGGACCAGCTTGAGCGCGTCCGCCAGCAGCAGCCACGCCTTGTCCGGGTCGGCCGCGGCCACGGCGTGCTCGCGCAGCCGCACCGCCGTGTCGACCCGGCGCCGCGCCTCCGCCGCCAGGATCTGCGTGTCGTCCGGCTCCTCGCCCGCCTGCGGGGACGGGACCTGCGCCGCCTCCGCCAGCTCCGCCGCCGCGTACACCTCGCCCGCGTCCAGCAGCGCGCGCAGGCGCCCCGCCAGGCCGCCGTCCGGGCCGGTCTCGCGCAGGACGGCGAACACCAGCCGCAGGCCGTCATCGCGGTCGACGTCCAAGTCCTCCAGGGCGTGCCTCAGCAGCGCCCGTTCCGAGGCGCGCTGCCTGAGCCGCTCCCGCAACCGCTCGACCAGGTCGTACCGCACCAGCTCGTGCAGGTCCGCGCCCGACCGCAGCGCCGCCAGGACGGTGTCCGCGTGCGTGGTGCTCGTGTCGCGGCTGCGCTTGGCCCACGCCGCCGCCGTCGCCTTCACCGCCGCCTCGTCCAGCCGCAGCGGCTCGCCGCCCGGCCCCGGCGCCGCGAAGCCGCGCACCACCCGCATCGGGCCGCGCAGCCGCCCCCCGAAGATGAAGTGCGCCAGATGGCGGCGGCCGAGCACGTCCAGCGACTCCCGCACCTTCCGGTACGCCGGGTACGGGGACGACGCCGGCAGCGGATCGGGCTCCCGCACGTCGATGCGGTCCGACCGGGCCAGGTCCTCCAGCTCGGCCCGCGTCACCCCCGACGTGCGCGCGATGGCGTCCACCTCGCCCGGCGTGACCATCCGCAGCATGCCCGCCGCGTCCGCCAGCCGCGCCCGCGCCTGCGCCAGCCGCGCCCGGATCCGCTCCTCGGCGCCGCGCAGCCGCTCGTTCAGCGGCCCCAGGTCGCCCCGCTCCGCCGCCGCGAACAGCGGCGCCAGCTCCCGGTGCTCGGCCTCCAGCCGGTCGATCAGCTTGCGGTACTTCAGCTGGCCGCGCGCCCGCCGCCAGCACTGCCGCACCTCCTTCACCCGCGCGGCCACCTCCGCCGCGGTCAGCGGATCGGGCAGCGCGTACCGCACCCGCAGATCCTCCGGCGGCTGGTCCCCCGCCGCCCGCGCGGGCTCCAGCACCTCCGCCTGGTAGAGAGCGTCGCGGTCATTCATGGGGAGAGGGGATCAGGTGACCTGGACCCGGGAGAGGGCCTTGCGGGACTTCTCGACCTCCTCCTCCGACATCCCGCCCACGTCGACCTTCAGCTCCAGCCGCTCGCCGGTCTCCTTCTCCACGGCGGTCACGTTCAGCAGCCCCGAGGCGTCCAGCGCGAAGGTCACCTCGATCGGCCAGCCCGCCTTCTTGCCGGGCGGGACGCGGATCTCCCCGGTGGCGATCTCGGTGTTGTCGATCAGCTCGATGGACTCCACGCTGCCGGCCTGCTCCATCACCCGGATGTCGGCCGAGGTCTGGTCGTCGTAGACGGTGAAGAAGTCCTCGGTGCGGGCGGCGGGCAGCTCGTCGTTGGCGTGCACCAGGTGCGCGACGTGCTCGGCGGCGGTCTCGCGGTCCACCACCACGATCCCGAAGGCGTGTGAGGCCACCGTCTTGATCTTGCGGGCGGCGATCTGCTTCTGCTGCCGCTCCGACAGCCCCGCCTTGCCCGCCATCCGCTCGGCGCGGTCGGCGTCGCCCGCCGCCAGCAGCCGCCGGTAGGTCTCCTCGAACGCGTACAGCGCCGCGCCCTTGGCCACGGCGAGGTCGGGGTCCTGGAGCCGGGGGCGCAGCCCCAGCTCGGTCTCCAGCCGCGCCGCCACCACCGGCATCTTGGTGGACCCGCCGACCAGCACCAGGTCGTCGTAGTCGTGGACGCCCTTGTCGGCGGCCGTCGCCAGGGTGCGGCCGGTGATCTCGATGGTGCGGTCGAGCAGGTCCTTGGTCAGCTCCTCCAGCTTCTCCCTGGTCAGCTCGACCGCCGCGACCCGGCCGTCGTGCATCACCCGGACCGTGTGCGAGGTACGGGTGGTGAGGGCCTTCTTGGCGTCCTCGGCGTCCCGGCGGAGCTGCTGCTCGGTCTGCTTGTCGTCGAGCGGGTCGCTCACGTCCGGGTGCTCGGCGCGGAACCGCTCGGCCAGGTACAGCACGATCTGCGCGTCCCAGTCGGCCCCGCCCAGCTCGTGGTCGCCGTCGGTGCACACCACCTCGATGTGCCCGCCGCGCAGCGCGATCACGGTGGTGTCGAAGGTCCCGCCGCCCAGGTCGTACACCAGGATGGTGCGGTCGGTCTCGGGGTTGAGCACCCCGTAGGTGATGGCGGCGGCGATCGGCTCGGAGATGATGTCGATGACGTTCAGCCCGGCGATCCGCCCCGCCTTGCGGGTGGCGTCGCGCTCGGCGGCGCCGAAGTAGGCGGGCACCGTGATCACCACGTCGCGCGCCTCCTCGCCGTCGCTGGTGCGGGCGTCGGTCGCCAGCTTCAGCAGGATGAACGCCGACAGCTCCTCGGGCGTGTAGTCGAACCCGCCGATCGTGCGCTTGACGTCGCGGCCCATGTCCCGCTTGATCAGGCTCACCACCCGGTCGGGCTCCAGCACGGCGGTGTCCTTGGCGGTGGCGCCGACGACGACGTTGTCGGCGCTCTCGAAGTAGATCACCGACGGGGTGGTGTCGGTGCCCTCCAGGTTGCGCAGGACCGTGGGACGCCCGACCTCGTCGATCGAGGCGATGCAGGAGTAGGTGGTTCCCAGGTCGATCCCGTAGACGGCCATCAGAGTCGCGCGGCGCCCGGCCCGCGGCCGGCGGTGCTCGCGCTCGCTCCCTTCCTGCTCTCGGTGGGCGGCGGGGGGAGGGGCCCTCCCTCTCACCTGATCATGGCTCAGCGGGGGTGCCAGGCTTTACGGCCTGGGTTTCATCGTCTCGCCTCGGCCGTTCTCGCGCAGGCCACTTGACCCTCCCGGCGGGAGGGGATCGGCGATCGGGGGGTCGCCGGGGACCTGCCCGACGACCGTCTCGGCCTTGCGGACGACCCGGCCGTCGCGTTCGAAGCCGTCGCGGCGGACGGCCAGGACGGTGCCCGCGGCGGCGGGATCGGTGACCGGCTCGGCGGCGACGGGCCGGTGCCGCGCCGGGTCGTGCGGCTCGCCGGGCTCCACGGTGAACCGCCGGACGCCGGTGCGCTCCAGGGCGTCGGCGACCTCGTCGGCCAGGGCCGCCAGCAGCGCGGCGGCGTGCGCGGGGTCGGGGGGTTCGGGACGGTCCAGCAGCTCGGCCCAGCGGCGGGCCTCGCGCCTGACCAGGTCGTGCAGCCGGTACAGGGAGGCGCGGACGGGTTCGAGCGCGGATTGCAGCTCGCCGCGGCGCAGCGCCTGGTTCTCCTCGTGCAGCCGGTCGATGACGCGCTCGCGGTGGGCGGCGCGCTCGTGCTCGCGGTCCAGCCGCCGGGTCAGCTCGGCCAGCGCCGCCATGATCTCGGCGGTGCCGGCGGGCGCGGGCTCCCCATCGGCAACGGGGGCGGGGCCGTCACCGGGGGCGGGCGGTGGTTCGCCGCCAGAGGTGGGTTCCTCGCTTACTCGGCTTTCCGGGGCGCTCGACACGTGCAGTAACCCTAACGTCCCGCCCCCTGCCGGGATAGCCCGGAAACGCGCTTCGAGCGCCAGTCTTCGGTTTCTCCGCCTTGACATGAGGGGGTAACACGATGGAAACGCCGGTGTCGGAGCGTGGGACATCTGGTGCGAGAGCGAGTGAACCATCAGGAGGGGCGCAAATGTTGCTGCGGATTCGCGTCAGGTTGCCGGACCGCCCGGGGTCGCTGGGCAAGGTGGCGCGGATCCTGGGCGTGGCCGGCGCCAACGTGGCGCAGATGACGGTGCTGGAGCGCGACAACGGCCGGGCGCTGGACGACTTCACGGTCGCCTGGTCCGCCGGTGCGGGGATCGACCGCCTGCTGGAGGGCCTGGCGTCCGTCCCCGGCGTGGACATCGTGGGCATCTGGCCGACCGAGGAGCCGCAGGGCGCCTACCCGGACGCGGCGCTGATCGGGCAGCTCGCCGCCGACCCCGAGCGCGGCGCGGTGACGCTGGCCGACGCGGTCTCCGCGCTGCTGAGCGCCGACTGGGCCGTCCTGGCCGAGCCCGCGCCCGATGGCGGGGGCAAGCCCGCGCTCGTCCACGTCAGCGTGGGCGGCCTGGGCGAGCTGATTTTGCCCCCGTTGGAGCCGTTGCGCGCCCGCGCGTTCACCGCCGAGGACGGGACGCAGTACGCGCTGTGCCCGATCGAGGCGGCTCCCGGCTCTGGGCTGGTCCTGGTGGTCGCCCGCACCGGCGCGCCGCCGTTCCACCGCACCGAGGTGCTGCGCCTCGCCGAGCTGGTCGGCGCGGCCGAGGCGGTTCTGGGAACCAGGCGAAGCAGTGGGGCGGACGGGGCGACTGAGGCATATCTGGTGCGAAACACGTAACAAACGGGAAACCGGCCGGACGCGGAGAGCGTCTACGGTGATGGACATGGCCCTTGATGTGGCGGCGCGGTCGCATCGGGGGCCATTCCGCGTTTTATTCCAATTTTCTCGTTGATGTGGTCTTCCGGTTGATCGCCGCTTAGAGTCCGGGTTCTGAACGCCCGCGGCATTCCAGGAGGTCCGCACATGGCCGAGCTGCTCCGACCGCATGCCGAGGCCCGTCCCGACGAACCCGCGATCACCGATGAGCGCGGCGCCACGTCCTGGCGCGAGCTGAACGAACGGACCGACCGGCTCGCCGGCGCGCTGCGCGGCCTGGGCCTGGTCACCGGCGACGCGATCGCGATCCACTCCGCCAACCGCCGCGAGCACTTCGAGCTGATGTGCGCCGCGGGCCACATCGGCCTGCGCTACGTGATGGTCAACTGGCACTGGACGGCCGACGAGCTGCGCTACGTCCTCCGGGACGGCGAGGTGAAGGCGCTGTTCTCCGAGGACGCCTTCGGCGGCGTCGCCGGGGAGGCGGTCAAGGGCGTGGACCTGCTGGCCAAGGTCGCGATCGGCGACGGCATCGACGGGTTCACGGCGTACGAGGAGTTCCTGGCGTCCGGCCCGGACGGCGAGCCGGACGACCAGACGATGGGCTTCCCGATGTTCTACACCTCGGGCACCACCGGGCGGCCCAAGGGCGTCAGCCGCAAGCAGCTCGCGCCCGGCATCCCCATCGAGACGGGCGCGCTGATCGGCGCGGTGTTCGCCGAGATCCTGCTGATCCCCGAGAACGGGCGGTCGCTGCTGGTCGGGCCGGTGTACCACTCGGCGCAGTGGCTGTGGTCGCTGGTGCTGCTGCTGATGGGCCGGCCGGTGGTGATGCGCCGCTCGTTCGACCCGGCCGAGACGCTGCGCCTGATCGACGAGCACCAGATCACCCACCTGCACCTGGTGCCCACCCAGTTCGTCCGCCTGCTGAGGCTGGACCAGGCCACCCGCGACGCGTTCGACGGAGGCAGCCTGGTGTGCGTGTGGCACGGCGCCGCGCCCTGCTCCCCGGCGGTCAAGCGGCAGATGATCGATTGGCTCGGCCCGATCGTGCACGAGTACTACGGCTCCACCGAGGCGTCCATCAACAGCGTGATCACCGCGCCGGAGTGGCTGGAGCGGCCGGGCAGCGTGGGGCGCCCGCTGCCGCTGACCGAGCTGCATGTCCTGGACGACGAGGGCAAGCCGGTCCCGACGGGCGAGCGCGGGCAGATCTGGTTCCGCTACACCAGCGGCGACGACGTGGAGTACTGGGGCGACGAGGAGAAGACCCGCGCGGTGCACCGCCCCGGCGGCCTGTTCACCACCGGCGACATCGGCTACATGGACGAGGAGGGCTACCTGTTCCTCGCCGACCGCGCCATCGACATGATCATCAGCGGCGGCGTGAACATCTACCCGGCGGAGATCGAGGGCGTGCTGATCACCCACCCGGCGGTCCGGGACGTGGCGGTGTTCGGCATCCCGGACGAGGAGTTCGGCGAGCAGGTCAAGGCCGCGGTGGAGCTGAACGAGGGCTACGAGCCGTCCGACGAGCTCACCGAGGAGCTGATCGCGCACAGCCGGGCGTCCCTGGCCGGTTTCAAGGCGCCCCGCACGGTGGACTACGTGGACGCGATGCCGCGCACGCCCACCGGCAAGCTCTACAAGCGCCTCCTGCGCGACCCCTATTGGGAGGACCGCCACCAGAAGATCTAGCGTGAGCGCATGCTCTTGGAACGCGAGCGGGCGGCGCTGTGCGAGACCGGCCGGAAAATGGTGGCGTCCGGCCTGGTCATGGGATCGAGTGGCAATATCAGCGTGCGCGCCGGTGAACTGGTGGCGGTCTCGCCCGGCGGAATGATGCTGGACCGGATGGCCCCGGAGGACTGCCCCGTCCTGGACAAGCACGGGCGTGTGGTGGACGGCGCACGCGCTCCCTCGTCCGAGACCCCGATGCACCTGGCGGTGTACGAGGTCAGCGACGCCACCGCCATCGTGCACACGCACTCGACCTACGGCGCGGTCGTCGCGACCACCATGACGGAGCTGCCGCCCGTCCACTACAACACCCTGGCGCTCGGCGGCGTGGTCAAGGTCGCCGCCTACGCCACGTACGGGACGCCCGAACTCGCCGCCAACGTGCGTGCCGCGCTGCAAGGCGGCAAGTGGGGGGACATGTACGCCGCGCTGATGGCCAACCATGGCGGCGTGACGCTCGGCCACGACCTGGAGCACGCCTACGAGAACGCCCGCCTCCTGGAATGGCTTTGCTCCGTCTACGTCCAGGCCCGCGCGATCGGCGAACCCCGCGTGCTGACCGAGGAGGAACTCCAGCGGGTCGTGGAGCGCGGCCTGACCCCGCCCGGCTATCGGGCCTAGGCTGATGCCGTGCCCCGGCTCGCACCCGATGACGCGCTCCGCCGGCTGATGACCGTCCCGGTCGTCCGGCTGGCGACGGCCGACGAGCGCGGCCGACCGCACCTGGTCACGATCACCTTCGCCGCGAGCAGGGGCACCGTCTACACCGCGATCGACCACAAGCCGAAGTCGACCCGGGACCTCAAGCGCCTGGCCAACATCCGCGCCAACCCGCGGGTGAGCCTGCTGGCCGACCACTACGAGGACGACTGGGACCGGCTGTGGTGGGTCCGCGTGGACGGCCACGCCCGCATCGTCGAGGACGAGCGCGACATGGCCGGGCCCATCGCCCTGCTGGCCGACCGCTACCGGCAGTACCGTGAGCGCCCGCCCGAGGGACCGGTCATCGCCATCCTCATCGACGACTGGACGGGCTGGACCGCCACCTAGTCCCAGGCGGCCCCGATCCTGGCGAGGACGTCCGCGTACTCGATCCGGTCCGCCCATTCCGCGGGCCAGGCGTCCATGCCCAGGTGCGCCCCGGCGAAGGCGCCCGCCAGGCAGGCGATCGAGTCGGAGTCGCCCGAGCTGGCCGCGCCGCGCCCTATCGCCGCGACGGGATCGTCCGGGAACAGCAGGAAGCACAGCAGCGCGGTGCCGAACGCCTCCTCCGCGACCCAGCCCGCGCCCGTGGCCTCGCACGGGTCGGCCGTCCTGTCGGGACGTGCCAGCGCGAGGTCCAGCCGGTCGAGGACGCCGAGGCATTCGTCCCAGCCACGGGCGATGAACTCCTCCGGGCTGGTGACCCCGGGCCGCCGACCACAGGTCGCCGAGCCAGCGGCCGTGATACGTGGTGCGCTGGGCGTTGGCGCGTTCGCGCAGGGCCGCGGGCAGGTCGGCGGGGGACATCCCCTCACGCAGCCACCACACGGTGAACGCGGTCAGCTCGCTGGCCGCCAGCCCGGTCGGGTGCCCGTGCGTCATCGCGGCCTGGAGCTGCGCCGCCCCCGCGCGCTGCTCGTCGGTGAGGCCGGGCGCCAGGCCCACCGGTGTGACGCGCATGTTGGCGCCGCACCCCTTGGAGTCGCGCTGGGTGGCCTCAAGCCAGGGCCGTCCGTTCCGCAGACCGTGGCAGGCCGTCAGGCAGGTGTTGCCGGGCGCCCGGTTGTTGTCGGGGCTGACCAGCCAGTCGATGAACCGGCGGCGCCACATCGGCGTGACCAGCTCGGGGGTGAACGGCGGGGTCTCCAAGGCGTCCAGCAGGGCGAGCGCGACCGCGATCCCCATCTGAGTGTCGTCGGTGACCAGGGCCGGGTTCCCGGCGGGCTCGCGCGGGCCGTCCTCGCCGTACCGGCGCCGGATCTGCTCCATGGTCAGGAACTCGGTGGGGGCGCCCAGCGCGTCGCCGTACGCGAGGCCGAACATGCTGCCGCTGGCCGGGGATGTCCGCATTCGCGAAATCCTAGGCGAGGATCAGGGGGCGATGCCGACGAGGCGGGCCAGCCGTTCGCGGTGGCGCGCGGGCGGGCCGAACAGTTCCTGGGACGCCTTGGCGCGCTTGAAGTACAGGTGGGCGTCGTGCTCCCAGGTGAACCCGATCCCGCCGTGGAGCTGGATGGTCTCGGCCGCCACATGGAAGCAGGCGTCCGAGCAGTACGCCTTGACCAGGGCCGCGGCGGCGGGCAGCTCGTCCGGCCGGTCGCCGGCCACCGCCGCCGCCTGCAAGACCGCCGACCGCGCCGACTCCACCATCACGAACATGTCCGCGCACCGGTGCTTGAGCGCCTGGAAGCTTCCGATGGGACGCCCGAACTGGTGCCGCACCTTGAGGTAGCCGACGGTCATGTCCAGGGTCCGCTGGGCTCCGCCCAGTTGCTCGGCGGCCAGTGCGACCACCGCGAGGTCCACCGCCCTCTCCAGGACGGGACGCGCGTCGGGTTCGATCAGGCGGGCCCGTACGCCGGTGAGTTCGAGGCGGGCCAGCCGCCGGGTCTGGTCGAGGGTCGTATAGGCGGTTCTGCTCAAGCCCTGGGCGTCCCCGTCCACGGCGAACAGTCCCAGTTCCCCCTCCGCCCACGCGGCGACCAGGACGAGCCCCGCGATGTGCCCGTCGAGCACGTACGTCTTGGCCCCGTCCAGGAGCCAGCCATCGCCGTCGCGCCTGGCCCGCATCTCGATGGAGCCGGGGTCCCAGGAGTCCCCGTCCATCCAGGCGAGCGTGGCCAGCGTGCTCCCGTCCGCGATGCCGGGCAGGAACTCGCGCTTGGCCTCCTCGTCCCGGCACCCCAGCAGCGCGCCCGCCGCCATGACCGCGCTGGAGAGGTAGGGCGCGCACACCAGGCTCCGCCCCATCTCCTCCATCACCACGGCCACCTCGCGCATGCCGAAGCCCGCGCCGCCGTACTCCTCGGGGATCGCGAGCCCTTGCAGGCCGAGCTGCCCGGCCATCTGCTCCCAGACCGCCGGGTCGTAGCCTTCTGAGGTCTCCATGAGGCGCCGCACCTCGGCCGATGGCGACTTGTCGGCGAAGAACCGCCGCAGGGCGGCCCGCAGCTCCTCCTGCTCCTCCGACACCACGAGGTCCATCCGGCGCGTCCCTTCTACCAAGCAGATGCTTGTTAGATAATAGGGTCACGGCGCCCAGTCGTGCGGCCCCAGGACGAACCCTCCGTCGGCCGGGCGCAGATGGTTGGCCGACACCAGATGGCCGAGCGCGGCCCGGATGTCCTCTTCGGGACGCCCGATCAGCCTGGTCAGGGTGCCGATGTCGGCCGCGCCGCCCGCCTTGTCGATCTCCGCGACCGTCTCGTACACCACGAGGTCGAAGTCGCTGAGCTCCTGGACGTCGTCGCGCTTCTCCTTCATCCCCGGACGATGCCCGCTATGGCGGGGATCATGGCAGGCGCGGGTACCGGGCCGGGGCAGGAGGCCAGTAGCCTCGCGCGGGTGAACTGGTTCCGGTGTGCACAGGAGCGCCCGCTGGCGCCGCTACGGCTGTTCTGCTTCCCGCACGCGGGCGGGTCCGCCGTCTTCTACCGGACGTGGGCGGACGCGCTCGGACCGGCCGTCGAGCTGCGAACCGTCCAGTACCCGGGGCGCGCCGACCGGATGAGCGATCCGTTCATCACCGACGCCCACGAGCTCGCCCGGCAGGTCGCCGCGGCGATGGAGCCGCTGCTGGACCGTTCCGCCGCGTTCTTCGGGCACAGCATGGGCGCCGTGCTGGCGTACGAGGTGGCGCGGCTGCTGGAGGAGCGCGGCACGCCGCCCGTCCACCTGTTCGCGTCGGGCGCCAGGCCACCGCACGACCGCGATGACGAGCGCATCGCCGAACGCGACGACGACGGGCTGGTGGAGAAGCTGGCCGAGCTGGGCGGGACCGACGCCGCGATCCTCCAGGACGAGGAGATGCGCGAGCTGGTCCTGCCGTACGTGCGCAACGACTTCGCGCTCATCGAAGCCTACCGGCACCGTCCCGGGCCGCGGCTGAGGACGCCGGTGACCGTCCTGCTCGGCGACGCCGACCCCCATGTCGACCGGGATCTGGCGGAGCGGTGGCGCGAGGTGACCGACGGCGAGCCGTTCCAGGTGCGCTCGTGGCCGGGCGATCACTTCTATCTCGTCCCGCGGCGGACCGAGGTGACCGCCGAGGTGCTGCGGATCCTGCGGATGCCCGCCGGCCCCTGACCTCCCGCGCGCGGTACCGCCGACCCGGCCGGGGAGCCGGCGGCGGCCTGGGCGACCGGGACGGCGACCAGAGCGGTCGCCGGGAGCCATGTGGTCATCCGGCAGGATGGGGCCCGTGAGCGAGCGCGTCGGTCTGGGCACCATCGCCCGTGAATGGGGCCGCATCGGGTGCGTGGGTTTCGGCGGGCCGCCCGCCCACATCACGCTGCTGCGCCGGCTGTGCGTGCGCGACCGGGAATGGATGGACCCCGACGAGTTCGAGGACGGCATCGCCGCGACCAACCTGCTTCCCGGCCCCGCCTCCACCCAGTTGGCGATCCTGTGCGCGTGGCGGCTGCGCGGCCTGCCCGGGGCGGTGGTCGGCGGGACGTGCTTCATCGTCCCCGGCCTGGTGCTGATCCTGCTGCTCGCGGTCCTGTTCCTGTCCGGCGAGGCACCGGCCTGGATACGCGGCGCGGCGGCCGGTGCGGGCGCGGCCGTGGCCGCCGTCGCGGTGCGGGCCGCGCTCGACCTCGTCCCGTCCAGCCGGGCACGCGCGCGGGGCCGGGCACACCGCGCCCGCTGGTACGCCTACCTGCTGGCAGGGGGCGCCGCCACGGTGGCGATCGGCCCGTACCTGGTCCTCGTGCTGGTGGCGTGCGGCTTCGTGGAGATGGCGGTCCGCCGGGTCCCGCTCGCGCCGCGCCGCGCCGCTCTGCCGCTCGGCCTGCCCCCCGGCCTGCCGCTCGCCCTGGGCGGCCTCAGCCTGGGCGGCGGACTGGTCGCGCTCTCCTGGCTCGCGTTCAAGGTGGGGGCGCTCTCGTACGGCGGCGGCTTCGTGATCGTTCCGCTGATGCAGTCCGAGGCGATCGGCCAGGGCTGGATGACCACGGGCGAGTTCACCACCGCGGTGGCGCTGGGCCAGATCACCCCGGGCCCGGTCGTGCAGACCGTCGCGGTCGTCGGCTACGCGGCCGGTGGCCTCGGGGGCGCGCTGCTGGCGACGCTGGTCGCGTTCGTCCCGTCCTTCGTGGTGGTGCTGGCCGCCGCGCCGCACTTCGGGCGGCTCCGCTCCAGCCGGGCCGTCCAGGGCTTCTTCGACGGTGCGGGCCCGGCGGTGATCGGCGCCATCGCCGGGTCGGCGATCCCCCTGGCGCGGGCGCTCGCACACCCCTGGCAGTTCGCCGTGCTCGGCGCCGCGGCCCTGGCCCTGCTCGCCTTCCGCAGGGGCGTGGTCTCCACCCTGCTCGGAGCGGGGGGTCTGGGCGTCATCGCCGCGCTGGCGGGTCTGACGGTTTGACCCGGCTCCCTGAGAGTTTCGCTCGACGAGGGCCGCGGAACACCACGAGAATACTTTGGTGACCTTGCTCCTGAAACGCTCCGACCTCGAGAGCCTGCTGGATCCGGACGACTGCATGGACGCGCTGCGGCGCGGCTTCACCGCCGAACCCGCGGAGGTCACGGCGCGGCGGATGGTCACCAGGCTCCCCGGCACCGGCAGCGCCACGGCCCTGCTGCCCGGCATGGTCGAGGGCGTCCCCGCGTACACCGTCAAGGTGAACGCCAAGTTCCCCGGCATGCGTCCCGCGCTGCGCGGCGTGGTGTGCCTGCACGACCTGGACGGCGGTGAGCTGCTGGCGGTCCTGGACTCGGCCACCGTCACCGCCTGGCGCACGGGCCTTGCCGCCGCTCTGGGCACGCACGCGCTGGCCCGCAGGGACGCGGAGGCGGTCACCGTGATCGGCGCGGGCGCGCAATCGGAGCTGGTGCTGCGCGGGCTGTCGGTGCTGCGCGCCCCGCGCTCGCTGACCGTGACGGACCTGGACGACCGGCGGGCGGCGGACTTCGCGCGGCGGCACGGCGAGCGGCTCGGCGTGCCGTCCTCGGTGGCGCCCGATCCCCGCACCGCCGTCAAGGGCGCGGAGATCGTGGTGGTGGCGACCTGGTCGCGGCGGCCGTTGCTGGGCGTCGCCGACATCGCCCCCGGCACCCAGGTCACGTCGCTGGGCGCCGACGAGCACGGCAAGACCGAGCTGTCGGCCGACCTGCTGCGCGGCGCCCGCGTCGTCGTGGACGACATCCCCCTCGCGGTCGAGATGGGCGCGCTCGCGACCGCGGGGCTCGGCGTCGGCGACGCGTCCGGGACCCTGCGCGACCTGCTGCGCGGCGATGTCCCCGGCCGGGTGAAGGACAGCGAGATCACGGTGTACGCGCCGGTCGGCCTGCCCTGGCAGGACCTGGCGCTGTCCTGGACCGCGTACCGCGCCGCGCTGGACGCGGGCATCGGCGCCGAGTTCGACTTCCTCGGCTGAGTGCCGCTCGCCCGGCCGCCCCAGGCCGCCCCGCCCCGCATTGAAACAGGTTCTAGTTGCGGTTACGCTGGCCGCCGGAGGTGGGGCGGCCATGATCATGGAGCGCTTTCGCGTGGACGGGCGGGTCGCGGTGGTGACCGGCGCGGGCCGCGGCATCGGCGCCGCGAGCGCCGTCGCGCTGGCGCAGGCCGGCGCCGACGTCGTCGTGTCCTCCCGTACCGAGGACCAGTTGCGCAAGGTCGCCGCCGACATCGAGGCCGCCGGGCGGCGCGCGCTCGTCGTCGCGTCCGACCTGAGCGACCCCGAGGCCGCCGCCGCGCTCGCCGACCGCGCCGCGGACGCCTTCGGCCACCTCGACATCGTGGTGAACAACATGGGCGGCGCCATGCCGCGCCCCTTCATGGACACCGCTCCCCGCCACCTTGAGAACGCGTTCCAGTTCAATGTCAGCACCGCGCACGCGCTGACCCGCGCCGCCGTACCGCGCCTCCTGGAGCACGGCGGCGCGGTCGTCAACATCTCGTCGGTGATGGGACGCATCACCGGGCGCGGCTTCCTCGCCTACGGCACGGCCAAGGCCGCGCTCGCCCACTACACCCGCCTGGCCGCGCTCGACCTCGCCCCGCGGATCCGCGTCAACGCCATCGCCGTCGGCTCCGTCGCCACATCGGCCCTGGACATCGTCCTGTCCGACGACGACCTGCGCGCCCGGATGGAAGCCAACACGCCGCTCGGCCGCATCGGCGACCCCGAGGACGTCGCCGCCGCCGTCCTCTACCTGTCCTCACCGGCCGCCGCGTTCGTCACCGGCGGCGTCCTCCAGGTCGACGGCGGCACCGAGACCCCCACCCTCGACCTCGGCCTGCCGGACCTGCGGCCAGACGGAGCGTGACGAGAGCATGAGCACCGGCCTTCGCCGGGGTGTGGGGTCGCCCCCACGAAGAGAAGGGAGACCCCCGTGACCTACCGCGTCGTCCAGTGGAGCACCGGCAACGTGGGCCGCAACGCGCTGATCGGCATCGACGCCCACCCCGACCTCGAACTCGCCGGGGTCTGGGTCTCCAACCCCGCCAAGGTGGGCCGGGACGCCGGCGACCTCGCGGGCCTGGGCCGTTCCCTCGGCGTGACGGCCACCGACGACGCCGACGCCCTTCTCGCGCTGCGTCCCGACTGCGTCGTCTACACGTCCATGGCCGACGTCCGCGTCATGGAGGCGGTCGACGACCTGTGCCGCATCCTGCGCACCGGCGCCAACGTCGTCTCCAGCAGCCCCGTCTTCCTCCAGTTCCCGGACGGCGTCGTCCCGCCGGAGATGTCGGATCCGGTTCACGAGGCCGCGGCCGAGGGCGGCGCCTCCCTCTTCGTCAACGGCATCGACCCCGGCTTCGCCAACGACGTCCTGCCGCTCGCCCTCACCGGCATCAGCGAGCGCATCGACGAGGTCCGCTGCCTGGAGATCCTCAACTACGCCACCTACGACCAGCCCACCGTCCTGTTCGACATCATGGGCTTCGGCCGCCCCATGGACGAGACACCCCTGCTCCTCCAGCCCGGCGTGCTCACCATGGCCTGGGGCAGCGTGGTCCGCCAGCTCGCCGCCGCCCTGGACGTCGAGCTGGACGAGATCGGCGAATGGCACCAGCGCCACCCCGCGCCCGAGACCTTCCAGGTCACCTCCGGCACCATCGAGAAGGGCACCGCCGCCGCCCTCCACTTCGAGGTCCGCGGCCTGCGCGGCGGCAAGCCCGTCATCGTCCTCGAACACGTCACCCGGCTCCGCGACGACCTCGCCCCCGGCTGGCCCCAGCCCGCCGGCGTCGGCTGCTACCGCGTCGAGGTCCGCGGCGAGCCCGACTACATGATCGACCTGCGGCTGCTGGGGTCGGACGGCGACCACAACACCGCCGGCCTCAAGGCCACCGCGATGCGCCTCGTCAACGCGATCCCCGCCGTCGTCCAGGCCCCGCCCGGCCTCCTCACGGCCATGGACCTGCCCCTCATCCCCGGCCGCGGCCTCCTGCGCTAGGCCCCTGATCCGCGAGCAGGCCCTCGGTGCGCGCCTTGGCCGCCGCGGCGGTCCGGCTCGCCACGTTCAGCTTGGTGAGGATGTTGGAGACGTGGACGCTCGCCGTCTTGGGGGAGATGAACAGGGCGGCGGCGATCTCCCTGTTGTTGCGGCCCTCGGCGACGAGCCTCAGCACCTCCCGTTCCCGCGTGGTGAGACCCGCGCCGGCGGGAGCCTGGTCGCGGGACTCCAGCCGGGCCCGCGTCCCGAGGTCGGTCAGGGCCGAGACCAGCGGCGCCGCCCCCAGCGACGTCGCCTCCTCCAGGGCGGTGCGCCACTCCTTCTGCGCGGCCTCGCGATCACCCTGCTCCGCCAGGGCCTCGGCCAGCCGCCACCGGGACCGGGCCACCTCGTAGGTGAACCCGTAGGAGAACGCGTCGAGCGCCGCCCGCCACAGCGAGGGGTCGTTCTTGCCCAGCACCCGTGCGTGCTCGGCCTCGGCGCGCGCGAGCCAGGCGTGTCCTTCGAGGCCGAGCCATGCCCGCGGCCGTCCGCCGGCCATCGTGGAGGCGTCGGTGCGGGCCCGTTCCAGCAGCGGACCGGCGGCCCGGACGGCGGCCTCGGCGGTGGCGGTGTCGCCCGCGGCGCGGGCCTGGACGGCGCGGTCGGCATGGGCCCACAGCGCCGTGGCGATGATCCGGATGGCCTGGGTCTCGAAGGGCGGCAGCTCGTCCAGGACGGCGGTGGTGTGGCCGAGCGCGGTCTCGGTGTCGCCGTGCCAGAGGGCCCGTTCGGCGAGGAGCCCGCGGGCGATGTAGGCGACGAGGGCGTCCTCGTCCCAGACGGATTCGAGCCAGCGCCGCCGTTCGGTGACGTCCTCGCCGCGGGCGACCTCGACGAACAGGGCGTACGCGGAGATCTGCGCCTCGGTGGGACGGACGACCTGCACCGGGAAGTCGGCGGACAGCCGGCCGGCCTTGTCCCAGTCGCCGAGGGCGTAATGGATGAGGAACTCCAGGCAGCGCAGGGTGGCGCCGAACATGCTCCAGCCGAGGCCGTGGGCGAGGGTGAACCGGACGCTCTCGGCGGCGGAGGCGGCGGCGCCCTGGAGGTCGCCGTGGTCGAAGAGCATGCGGGCGCGGTGGAAGGCGGCGCGCAGCCCCACCTGATAGTCGCCCCCGCTGATGGCCAGATCGCCGGCACGGGCGAACAGCGCGCCGACCTCGGGGTCGGCCTCGCGGGACTCGCGGTGGACGCCGAGCGAGACGAGCGCGCTGGCCTCGGGCTCGGTGGCGCCCGCGGCGCGGGCGATGGCGATGGCCTCCTCGGCGACGGCGGGCAGCGAGACGCCCTCGTCCTCCCCGACGGCCAGGAGGATGCGCGCGTACGTGGCGAGGGCGTTCGCGCGCTCGTAGGTGGGCGGGCCGGCGGGGAGCATGGCGATGGCCTCCCGGCTGACCGCCTTGGCCTCTTCGAGATGGTCCAGGTCGCTCAGGTAGTGGGCCAGGCCGCCCCGCAGCAGGGCGCCCAGGCGGGCGTCGGCGGGGTCGGCTTCCGCGAGGAGGCGGCGGAGGCGGGTGACGGCGCGGCGGGCGTCGCCGGAGCGGCCGGACGCGCGGACGGCGTCGAGCTGGAGCCGTAGCCGGGTGGTCCCGGTGGCCTTCTCGGGGTCGGGGACGGCGTCCCAGAGGGAGAGGGCGCGGTCGTAGTGCTCGTGGGCCTCGTGCGGGGCGCCCATCCGCTCGGCTTCGCGGCCCGCCTCGACGGACGCGGCGAACGCGGTGGGGATGTCGTGGGCGGCGAAGGAGTGGTGGGCGAGCGCGGCGGCGGCCCTGGTGCGCCCCGCGGCGGCGGACAGCAGCGAGGCGTAGGTGGCGTGCAGCCGGGTCCGCTCACCGGGGAGCAGGTCGGCGTAGACGGCCTCGCGGAGCAGCGCGTGCCTGAACCGGTAGCCCTCGGTGCCGTCGGGGACGAGCAGCCGGTGCGAGACGACCTCCCGGAGGGCCTCGTCGGCGGTGGCCTCGTCCAGCCCGGAGACCTGGCGGAGCAGCGCGTCGCGGACGCGGTCGCCGGCCACCGACGCGGCCCGCACGACGAGGGACGCCGGCTCGGAGAGCCGTTCGACGCGGGCGAGGAGCAGGTCGGCGAGCCCGGACGGCAGGTCCTCGCCCGAACGGGACGCGGTGTAGAGCTCGGCGGCGTAGAACGGGTTCCCCTCGGAGCGGCGGTGGACCCGCCCGATCTCCTCGGCGGTGGGCGGGACGTCGCGGGACGCGGCGGACAGCGCGGTGAGGAACTCGGCGGTCTCGCTCAGCCCGAACGGCGCGACCTCGATGGCGCGCACGTCGGGGAGCCGCAGCAGCTCGGCGATGATGGGCCGGAGGGGGTGCCGCCGGTGCAGGTCGTCGGAGCGGTAGGTGCCGATGAGGCAGACGCGCTCGCGCTGGAGGACCCTGCTGAGGAAGGTCAGCAGGTGGCGGGTGGAGCGGTCGGCCCAGTGCAGGTCCTCCAGGACGAGGACGACCGGCTGGTCCCGTCCCAGCTCGCCGAGCAGCCCGAGCACCGCGCCGAAGAGCCGCTGCTGGACGAGTTCGCCGGTGAGGTCGCCACCGGCCCCGTCGCCGTCGGGGAGGAGGCGGCGGAGCACCGGCCGGCTCTCCAGGGCCGAGCGCAGCGCGGGGTCGCCCGAGGCGGCCCCGGCCCACAGCGCGTCGGCCAGCGGCAGGTACGGCATGGACTCGCCGAGCTCGGCGCACTGCCCGATCAGGACGGCGCATCCCCGCTCCCGGGCGGTCCGGGTGAGCGCCCCCACCAGGTGGGACTTGCCGGCGCCCGCGTCGCCGCCGACCAGCACGACGGAGGCCGATCCGGCGGCGGCCCTGTCGAGCGCTCCGGTGAGCGCGCTCAGCTCGGACCGGCGGCCGATCAGCATTCCGGAACGCTCGCCATCCCCCACACCGCCGAGTATGGCACCCGCGATGGGCTGCGCCGGACGGCCGCGCATGCGCGGGCCCCCGGTCCCGTGCCGGGCGGGAACCGGGGGCCCTTCCGTGACGTGGACGGGTCCGCCACGGCGTCACTGATGGTCAGTGCGCGAGGGCGGCCTCCTGCGTTTCCTCGGGCGCGGATGCCGCTTCGGGCGCCGGCTCCGGCTCCGGCTCGGGCTCGGGGGGCAGGACCTTGGCGTACGCGCGGAGGGTCTCGGCGGCGATCCGTTCCCAGGCGTAGCGGGAGTGGGCGCGGTCGGCGGCGGCGATCGCGTACCCGTGCAGGGTGGTCTCCTCCGTGAGCAGCTTCCGGATCGTGCGGCCGATCACGACCGGACGGCCGGCGGGCACGTGCAGCCCGGTGATCCCGTCCAGGACGCTCTCGACGTTCCCGCCGGTCCGGGACGCGACCACGGGGACGCCGCAGGCCATGGCCTCCAGCGGGACCATGGGGGAGGGCTGGTGCGGGGACAGGCACAGCGCGAGCTTGGCGGTGCGCAGCAGCCGCGGCAGCGACTTGCGCGGCATCCGGCCCAGGAAGATCACGCGGTCGGCGACGTGCAGCTCCTTGGCCAGCAGCCGCAGCCGGTGGACGGTGCCGTCGTTCTCCAGCTCCTCGCGTGGCGGGCCGCCGGCCACGGCCAGCTCGGCATGGGGCACGTGGGCGAGCGCGCGGATCGCGGTGGCCACCCCACCGTCCTCCAGGTCCTTGCTGATGGTGACGAGACGGTGCCGGTCGCCGCGCGGCATCGCCGGGCCGACCTGCGAGAACTGCTCGCCGTCCACGCCGTAGGGCACGACGGTGATGTTCCGGCGGGGCACGCCCATCCGGACCAGCGTCCCGACCTCATCGTCGCAGGCGCTGATGACGGCGGCGGCCTCGCGCCCGATGGCCTTCTCCAGCCGGAGGCGGGCGGGGTGCGCGCGGCGGCCGGCGCGCTGCTCGGCGGCGCCGAGGCCGTGCGGGCTCTGCACGAACGGGATGTCCAGTTCCCGCGCGACCGCGCAGGCGGCGAGCCCGCCGATCCAGCCGTGGGCGTGCACGATGTCGGGGCGTCCGGCGCCCGACCAGCGTGCGCGCAGCTCTTCGGCGAAGTCGCGCACATGCCGCAGCAGCTCCGCCTCCGGCAGGGGACGGGCAGGGCCCGCGTCGAGCTGGTGCAGGACCGCGCCGGGCCCCAGCCTGCTGCGCCCGCGCGCCGCGTCGTCGTGGCGGCGCACGTACAGCGTGACCTGGTGGCCTTCGGCCTCGCCGGGCCTGGGCCCGGCGAGAGCCCTGGCGAGCTCTCGGGTGTGGATCGCCTGGACGTGCTCGCCCTCGACGTTGGAGGCGGATACCAGAGCGATGTGCAGGGAACGACGGGCCATACCAGAACCTCCGGGTTCAGCAAAGGAGAAACCTGGAGGTATCTGCGTCGTAGACACCTGCTCGATCTTTTGTGTTTCCGGCGGAGCGCCGCTGAAACACCCGTCTTCGGAAGTAGGCGCCCGACTGGGGGAAACCTGACCGCGCTGATACTTAGACTGACCCGCCATAAGCGGCGATGGAGGTGAGCTTGGAGGGGCGATATGTCCGCCAGGGTTGCGGTGAGGCGCCCGACCGGGTAAACGCCGCCGACCAGGCGGTCTGGTACGTCGCGTACGGGTCGAACCTCTGCGGCGAGCGATTCGCCTGCTACCTGTCGGGTGGCCGGCCGCGGGGCGGGCGGCGCGTCTACACCGGGTGCCGCGACACCCGTCCCGCCAGGGATGTGCGATCGGTCACCCTGCCGGGCGGCATCTACTTCGCCCTGGAGTCGCTGACGTGGGGCGGAGGCATGGCCTTCTACGATCCGGCCCTGCCAGGGCGCGCCGCCGCCCGCGCGTACCTGCTCAGCCGGGCGCAGTTTTGCGACGTGGTGTCCCAGGAGATGCGCAGGGAGGTGGGGGAGGACCTCGACCTGTCGCGGGTCCTGGCCACCGGACGCCAGGTGATCGGCCCCGGCCGGTACGAGACGCTGATCAAGGTGGGGGAGCACGGCGGGCACCCGATGCTCACGTTCACCTCCCCGGACGGCTCGGACGGCGCCGGCCTCAACGCGCCCTCCGCCCCGTACCTGACCATGGTCGGCAACGGCCTGCGCGAGGCGCACGGCTGGACCGCGGGACGCGCCGCCGGGTACCTCAGCACCTGTCCCGGGGCACGCGAGGCGTGGTCGGCATCGCGGATCGAGGCTCTTTTGCGGGGATGAGCCCCTGTCGCGGGGACGGGCGGTCCCTTAGATTCGGCTCATGAACGTGGGCGATGTGGTGGACGACTTCGAACTGCCGGACGAGACGGGAACCCCGCGCACGCTGAGCGGGCTCCTGGAAGAGGGGCCGGTGGTCCTGTTCTTCTACCCGGCCGCGATGACCAAGGGCTGCACCGCCGAGGCGTGCCACTTCCGCGACCTGGCCGGTGAGCTGGCCGAGGTGGGCGCGCGGCCGGTCGGGATCAGCGGGGACGAGGTCGGCAAGCAGAAGGAGTTCGCCGACACGCACCGGCTGGGCTTCCCGCTGCTGTCGGACCCGGAGGGAACGGTGCGGGAGCGCTTCGGGGTGAAGCGCGGCGTGGCGCTTGTGCCGACCAAGCGGCAGACGTTCGTCATCGACACCGACCGCCGGGTGCTGGCCGTGGTGAAGAGCGAGATCCGCATGAACGTCCACGCGGACCGCGCGCTGGAGGCGCTGCGCGCCCGCGCGACCGAGAAGGGCTAGGCGGGCGGCATCTCCGGCAGGATGATCGCCGAGGGGCGCCGGGGGTCGTGGAAGATCTCCTGGGCGGCGGGCAGCATCCGGGACGCGGTGCCGATCGGCTCGCCCGTCCCGGGGTTGCGGGCCACCCGCGGGTAGGCGCCGCTGCACACCTGCACGCGGATGCGGTGCCCCGCCTTGAACCGGTGCCCGGCGGGCCACAGCTCCAGCGCGACCTTCCGCACGCCGTCCCGGTCGGCCTCGGGCGTTCCCGGGACGAGGCGCCGCATGCCCTCGCACAGGTTGAGCGACTCGCCGTCCGGTGTCACGTCGCACAGGCGGACGACGAAGTCGGTGTGCTCGCGATCGGAGCGGATGAACAGCTCGGCGGCGACCGGCCCGATGATCTCCAGGTCCTCGGTCAGCTCGTCGGAGGTGTACGTCAGCACGTCGCGGCGCCGCTCCAGCCGCCGCTGGTCGGTCACCGGCTTGTTGTCGCCCATCAGCGTCGGCCCGCCCAGGAACGGCGTGGGGTGCTCCGGGTCGTACCGGTAGGCGTCGGGCTCGGACTCGGGGGCGCGGTCGTGGCCGAGCCCGCCGCCCGGCCGCAGGTGCCAGCGGCGCTCCCGCATGCCGGGCACCGGCCACTCGGGGAACTCCCGCCACTCTCCGCCCGCCGCGCCCGGCGCGCCCGTCACGTACAGCCGGACGGGCTGGTCGCGCAGGCCGCCGGGGTCGTCCAGGAGGTGGGCGCGGAACCAGGCCAGCGACTCGCCGATCGACCCGCGCATCATCCGCTGGTCGGCGTGCGTCCAGGGGCCGATGGTGAGGTAGGGCCTCCGACCGGCGGCGCGCAGCGCCGCGTAGTCCTTGAGCTGCCAGGGCAGGAAGATGTCGTACCAGCCGCCGGTCATGTTCACCGGCGCGGTGACCTTCGACACCGTCGGGCTGAAGTCGCGCTTGTCCCAGAACGGGGTGTCGGGGCCGTTGACCAGCAGGTCCTGGAAGAACCGCTGCTGCTCGCCGGTCGCCAGCACGTCCAGCTCGGCCGGCGGGCGGCCGGACAGCGCGGCGCGGCGGGCGCGGCGCGGGGACATGATCCCGGTGGTCAGGCCCGACAGCGGGTGCTTCATCCGGGCGGTGAGGTCCACCCAGATCAGCGTGGACTCCAGCGCGAACGTACCGCCCACGTTGATGGCGTCCCGGAACTGCGAGGCGGTGACCTGCATGGACAGCGCCCTGAGCTCGGGGCCCGCCTCGGCGGCCACCGCCCACTGCACGTAGCCCAGGTAGCTCGGGCCGTGCATCGCGAAGGTGCCGCCGAACCACGGCTGCTCCTTGAGCCAGGCGATGGTGGCCAGGCCGTCCTCGCGCTCGTCCAGGGCCTCGAAGACGCCGCCGGAGCCGAAGCCGCCGCGCACGCTCTGCACCACCGCCTGGAAGCCGTGCGAGGCGAAGGTCTGCCCGCACATCAGCCCGAACGGGCCGCGCCTTCCGTAGGGGGAGCGGACCAGCACGGTCGGCGGGCGGTCCACGTCCACGGGGGCGTATCGGTCCGCCAGCAGCGTGACGCCGTCGGCGGCCGGGACCTTCAGGTCGCGTTCGACCGACACGCGGTGGGGACCGTTGGGAAGCCCGAGCGCCGTGGTCCCCAGCCGGCGCAGGAGACTCAGACCCACCATTCGATCGATCGTAATCGGCGGAGCCGCGGGTCCGCGGACCGGCCCGCGAGGGACGGGTCACACTCGCGGCGCGGCCATGCCCGGGTGCCGGGCGGTGACGTCCGGGCGATAGCGGTCCCCGCTCGGTGCTCGTTCACTACGATCGGGCGAGATCGGGATGAGATCAGCAGAGCTGACATAAGCCGAGTACCTCACATGCACGTCATCTCCGGAAAGTTCCGGAAGGAGAGATTCACGGATGCCTGAGTCGCTGGACTGGGGCCGGGTCCTCACCGCCGCGATCGTGATCGTGGCGGCCCTGGTGGTCGCGTTCGTCCTGCGCACGCTGGTCGGCCGGCTGCACCGGCGCGCCGGTGACACCCGCGCCGCCTGGGACGACCTGGCCGCCCGGCTGGTCTACGACGTGGCGGTGCCGCTCGCGCTGGTCGGCGGCGTCTGGGTGGCCGCCAACGTGCTGTCCCTCAAGCCGCGGCCGCTGGAGATCACCGGGCGGGTGCTGACCGCGCTCACGGTCATCGTCATCTCCCTGGCCTGCGCCCGGCTGTTCGCGGGCATCGTCAGCCAGGTGGCCTCGGCCAAGCAGGGGATGGCGGCCAGCGTCACCATCTTCGCCAACATCACCCGGGTGGTGGTGCTGGGCATCGGCATCCTCATCATGCTGCAGAGCCTCGGCGTGGCGATCACGCCGCTGCTGGGCGCCCTGGGCGTCGGCGGCCTGGCGGTCGCGCTGGCCTTGCAGGACACCCTGGCCAACCTGTTCGCGGGCGTGCACGTGCTGGCGTCCAAGACCATCGAGCCCGGCGACTACATCAAGCTGAGCAGCGGCCAGGAGGGGTACGTCGTCGACATCAACTGGCGCAACACCTCGATCACGACGCTGTCCGGCAACGTCGAGGTGATCCCCAACCAGCGGTTCTCCGACACGATCCTGACCAACTACCACCGTCCCGCGCAGGACATGTCGCTGCTCATCCAGGGGCGCGTCGCCTACGACAGCGACCTGGAGCACGTGGAGAAGGTGCTGATCGAGACCGGCACCGAGATCATGAGCGAGGTCGAGGGGGCGGTGCGGGACGCCGAGACCCTGGTGCGCTTCCACACCTTCGCCGACTCGGGCATCGAGTTCACCGTGATCCTGCGGATCACCGAGTTCGGTGAGCAGTTCCGCATCAAGCACGAGTTCCTCAAGCGCCTGCACCGGCGCTTCCAAATGGAGAACATCGAGATCCCCTACCCCCACCTGCGGATGCTGCCGCCGTCGGCCCGCCACAACGGGCGCGCGCCCGACCTGACCAAGCTCGAAGGCTGACCCCGCGCCCTCAGGCGGACGGCGCGGCCTCCTCGAACCAGGACACGTACTCGGCGTGGCCGAGCATCCGGGCCGTCTCGTAGGGCGAGGGATGCCCGCACCTCGGGTCCGCCCCCGCGTCCAGCAGGGCCCGGACGACCTCGGGCTCGTTCGCGAAGACGGCGCCGGTGAGGGGGCACCGGCCGTCGTCGTTCTCGCGCCCGGGGTCGGCGCCGCGCGCCGCGAGCGCCCGCACGGTGCCCGCGTGCCCGTGGACGGCGGCCAGCATGAGCAGCGTGTCGCCCATCTCGTTGTTGAGGTTGACCGGGACGCCCGCGCCGACGTAGGTGACGAGCTGCTCGGTCCGCCCCCGCCTGGCCATCTCGAAGAGCGTGGCCGCGAACTGCTTGAGCTCCACGTCGGCGTCGCTGGTCAGCGGTGTCACGCCGTCTCGCGGAACGTCCGCCGAGGCGGCGTCGGCCAGCCGCCGCCCCAGCGTGTCGCCGCCGAAGCTCAGCCGCTTCTCCAGGGCGACCAGGGCGCCGTGGTCGGGCAGCGAGCTGAGCCGTACCACGTCCGCCAGGCTCTCCATGATCAGGATGCCGCGGCCGTGCTCGGGCTCGTGCTCGGAGACGATCTCGGTGGCGGCGGCGCGGGTGACGGTGATCGTGGCCGGGTCGAACCCCCGGCCATGGTCGATCACCTTGATCACGCAGCGCTCGTCCAGGATCAGCACGCGCACCGTGTAGGAGCCGGACGAGCCGGCGTGCTGGACCACGTTCCCGCATGCCTCGGTGAGCATCAGCCGGATGTCGCCGCGCGTGCGCTCCTCGACGCCGAGCACGTCCAGTGACGCGTCCAGGAGCCGGCGGATCGCCGGCACGCTGGCGGCGTCCCGTGGGAATCGAAGATCAATACTGATCTCCACATCGTCTCCGTAGCGCGGCTTGTCCACTTATGTCGGTGTCTGCCCCTTGTAGGGCGGTCAAATCGCCTCGCCAGGGTGAGATGCGACCCCGCTATTGAGTTGTGCGCAACTAAGTTGTACGCTACTTGACGTCCGATGAGCGAGCCAGAAGGGCGGCAGGAGATGTCGACGCACTACACGGCGGTCGCGACGGCCAACGGCAGGGACGGGCGGGCGGTCAGCTCCGACGGCCGGATCGACGTGAACCTGGCGGTGCCGCGCGAGATGGGCGGCACCGGCGAGGGCACCAACCCCGAGCAGTTGTTCGCCGCCGGCTACGCGGCCTGTTTCGCCAGCGCCCTGGGCGCCGTGGCACGCGCGGGCAAGCACGACGTCAAGGACGTGTCGGTCACCGCCGAGGTCGGCATCGGCGGCGACCTGGAATCCGGCTTCGGCCTCAGCGTCGTGCTGCGCATCGAACTGCCCGACGCCCTGTTCGGCGACCTCGGACGCGACCTGGTCGAACAGGCCCACAAGGTGTGCCCGTACTCCAACGCCACCCGAGGCAACATCCCCGTCGAACTAGTCCTTGAGTAGCTGAGCGCGGGCCGCCCCCCACAACTCAGCCACCCTGCTCAGCCACGAACGGTCGGCCGAGCGTTGCGATCGCGTCCGAAGGCAGGTTCCGAGCTTGCGAGGAACCTGATCGCGTAGCGAGCCGCCAAGGCGAGTCGGAGCGATGCAGCGATCGCCGCAAGCGAGACAAGCGACGAGCCGCCAGGCGAGGAGCGCAGCTCTTGCTTGCAATAGGCAGGTCAGTCCAAGCTGTGGCCGTCCAGGAGGGCTTGGAGGCGGGTGCGGACGTCGTCGTCCGGCTCGCGGGTCAGGGCGGTGGCGACCGCCTCCCGGATCTCGGCGGGCCAGGCGTCGCGGCCCCATCCGTCCAGCGCGCGGATGGCCATGTTGCGGTTGCGGACGACCGGGCTCGCCAGCCCGGCCAGCACCAGCGGTACGCCGCGTCCCGGCCACTTGCCCAGCTCGGGCAGGAGGAAGTCGAGGCAGGTGTGCGGTACCCACGCGGTTCCCAGGCCCGTCTCGGTGCCCGGACCGGTGGCGATGTCGGCCAGCGGGAGCAGCTCGCAGGCCAGCGCGACCACCTCGTCGATCTCGTCGGGACCGGCGTGCCGCGCGGCGTCGAACCAGGCGTGGGAGTCGAGCGGGTCCACGGTGCGCAGCCGGTTCAGCAGCGCCGGAAGCGTGGGGACGCCGAGGATTCCGCACACCCAGTTCGCCCGGGAGAACGTGGCGGAGTCGGTCGAGGCGAGTTCCCGCCGGGCGAGGTCGGCCCATAGCGGGCGGTCCAGGATTTCGGCGCAGCGCGGGGTCAGGTGGGGCCATTCCGACTCGGCGTAGGCGCGCAGCTCGTGAACGGTCAGGAAATGGCGCAGCTCCCTTGCGCGCGTCGACATATGCCCGAGGAAAAGGGTGGTGGCGCGCTCGCCTTCGGCATAGGCGGGCATTCCCTGCATCGGGCCGTCCTTCTGGGCGAGCGCGGTGAGAATGTCGCACGCGGCGTCCAGCAGGTCGTCGTCGGGGTCACCGGCGAGCGCGTCGGCGAGCCCGCCGGTTTCGGCGGCGATTCCGGCGAGATAGGCGTCCAACACCTCGTTGCGGAAGCCTTCGCGGAGAATCCAGTTCCGCAGCCGCGGGTCGGCGGTGCCGGCCAGCCTTTCCACGACGTGGACGCGGCCCCAGCCCCGCACGTTGCGGGCCAGTTCCCAGAGGTCGGCCTCGGCGCCGTCGCCCTCGCGGTTCTCCAGCGCGACCGCGGCGAACAGCGTGAACTCGTCGTGGCGTCCCAGCGTCATCAGCTCGTCGCGGTGGTGGCCCGCGTCGAACAGCCCGAGCAGGGCCATGCCGAGCTTCACCGGCTCGCGGTGCCGCCCCTCGGTCGCGAGTGTGAAGGCGACGTCGTAGCAGTCCCCGGGGTCGATCCCGGACGAGCGCGCCGCCGCGAGCACGTCGTCGACCAGCGAGATGACCTGGACCTCGCGCGCCGTCTCGTACAGCGTGTCGAAGGCGGCGGAGTCCCTGTCGCCGTGGCGGGCGACGGCCTCGGTCAGGGCCGCGGTCAGGCGTTCCACCTTGACGGGGTCGGCCCGGCCGCCCCAGTGGTGGGTGAGGACGCCGTCCTGCGCGCCCGGAGCCCAGATGTTCTCATCCGTCTCGTCCGGAAGCCGCTCGCCCCCGTCGGTGAGACCGGGCCCTTCGGCCGGTAGGTGCGCCCGCACATGCTCGAAAAGAGAAGGCCCGAGGGAGGGGGACGCGTGTCGGCGCCTGAGAATCATCCGGACACTGTAGAACGGGCCTTTTGGGAGCCGCATTCTATTTCGGGACGGTTCCGGTCTCGTTCAGGGCGGTGTCCACGGGGACGTCGGCGCGCGCCGGGACGCGGCCGCGGCTGTTGGAGAACGACAGCAGCGTGGCGATGAGCGAGGCGGCGAGAAGGAGGGTGAACGCCCGCTGGTAACCGTCCACCAGGTCTCCGAGGGAGCCGCGCGCCAGCCC
This sequence comes from Actinomadura sp. SCN-SB, assembly GCF_043906805.1. NCBI lineage: Bacteria > Bacillati > Actinomycetota > Actinomycetes > Streptosporangiales > Thermomonosporaceae > Actinomadura > Actinomadura sp. SCN-SB. The sequence goes on from NZ_JBIMPP010000008.1 coordinate 172,423, forward strand.
GGTCACCGCGCCCTCGTACAGCAGGTGGCGCTCGGCGCGGGCGAGGGCGGACGTGGCCAGGGCGAGGCACAGCGCGGTGCTCAGCACGTTGCCCACGTTCTGGACGGTCATCCGCAGGCCGTTGACGACGCCGAGGCGTTCGGCCGGGACGCCCGCGAGGATCGCGGCGGTGTTGCCCGTGGCGAACAACGCGCTGCCGATCGAGACCAGCACCATGCACAGCGCGACCGTCCAGTACGGGGTGTCGCCGTCCAGCATCGGCAGTGTCAGCGCCAGCCCGGTGGAGGTGATCGCCGAGCCGGCGACGGCGAGGGCGCGGGCGCGGATCCGGCGGCCGAGGAAGCCTCCGGCGGGGGACGCCACCATGGACGCCAGCGGCCCCGGCAGCACCGCGAGCCCGGCCTGCGCCGGGGTCAGCCCCGCGATCGCCTGGAGGAACAGGGCGAGCAGCAGGATGGTGCCGAACCGGGCGAGGGTGTTGAACAGGGCCGCGACCGTGCCCAGCGTGAAGCCGCGGTCGCCGAAGAGCGAGAGGTCCACCAGCGGGTACCGGAACCGCAGTTGGCGCAGGGCGAACACCGGCAGCACCAGTGCGCACACGACGGCGCCCGCGATGGTCACCGGGCCGCCCCAGCCCCGCGACCCGGCCTCCGACAGCGCCACGACCAGCGCGCCCAGCCAGCCGATCAGCAGCACCGCGCCCGTCACGTCGATCGGCTCGCGCCGGCCGCGCGGCACCCGGGGGAGCGACACCAGCCCCCAGACCAGCGCCAGCACGCCGAGCGGGACGTTGAACCAGAACACCCACCGCCAGCCCGCGGCCTCGGCCAGGTATCCGCCGATGGACGGGCCCAGCAGCGGCGCCGCGCCCAGAACGCCCAGGTAGACCCCCAGGCCCTGGCTGAGCCGCGCCGGCCCGAACGCCCACGCGATGATCGCCGTCCCGTTGGCCAGCAGCACCGCGCCGCCGACACCTTGCAGCACCCGCATCGCGATCAGGACCTCGATGCCGGGTGCCATTCCCGCGCCCAGGCTGGCCAGCGTGAACACGGCCATGCCCGCCAGGTAGGTGCCCCGCCGCCCGAACACGTCCGCGAGCCGCCCGAACACCATGAGCAGGCAGGTCTGCGTCAGCGCGAAGGCCAGCAGCACCCAGCTCGCCGCCGCGGCGCCCGCCTCGAACCGCCGGACGATCACGGGCAGCGCGATGTTCAGGGTGTTCATGTTGACGACCAGGACGGTGGTGCCCAGGCACACGGCCGACAGCACCCGCCATGGGTTGCGCACTGGTGAAGTGGTGGGAGCCGTGCTGTGGGTGCTTTGGGTGCCGCCGCCTCGCCTGGCCCCGCGCACCCGCCGTCCCTCCGTCCGGAGTGTTACTCCTGTCCGGATTCCTATCATGCGTGCCGGATCGGGACCGCGGAGGGGACGAACCGGTCAGCCGGCGCCGACCCCCGCGTTCTGCGCCTTGATGACCTTGCGGACGGCGGGGGCGGCGGGCCCGGAGCGCGCGGTCAGCTCCTGGATGCGCCGCTTGTGACGCCGCCGGTCCGAGCTGGGCAGCACGGTCTTCAGCTCGCCCGCCGCGGCCAGCGCGACCGCCGCCGCGTCGTAGCTGTTGACGTGCGCGACGGGAAGGCCGCGCAGCGCCGAGGACGCCCCGCCCCACAGCGTCTTGACCACGCGCGGGTCGCGCACGGTGATCTCCTCGGACGGGAACAGGCCGAGCATGCGGCGTTGCCGCACCCTGATGTACCCGGCCGCGGCCAGCTCGTCGCGGACGGTCCGCACCATGGCCTTGCTGTCCTTGCGCACCCAGTACTGCCAGGAGCGGGGACGGGACGCCGCGATCTGCGCGACCAGGCCGTAGGGGTCCTCGCCGGGGGTGTCGGGCCGGGGCCTGCGGCGCTCCTCGGTGAGCCGCCCGTCCAGGAAGAGCTCGGTGAGGGCGGCGGCGCGCAGCACGTACCCGAGCCTGGCGCCGGACACCACCAGCCGGTGCTTCTTCAGGTCGTAGGCCAGCAGGTACATCCTGGCGGGCAGGGAGTCGGGTAGCTCGACCATGGCTCAATCCTCGCTCGTGGCGCGTCCCTCGGAGGGGGGTGTGTGGGGAACGTCTCCGTCGCCGTGCTCCGGGGCGCTCTTGGGCGGACGGCCGGGACGGCGCATCCGCCCGGCGGCGCGAGGCATCCGCCCCGCGTCCGCCAGCGCCTTACGCAGCAGGAACTCGATCTGGGCGTTGGTGCTGCGCAGCTCGTCCCCCGCCCACCGGGCCAGCGCGTCGTGGACGGCGGGGTCGAGCCGCAGCAGGATCTTCTTTCGCTCGGCGGCCACGGTTCACTGGTAGAGGGATCCGGTGTTGACCACCGGCTGGGCGTCCCGGTCGGCGCACAGGACCACCAGCAGATTGCTGACCATGGCCGCCTTGCGCTCCTCGTCGAGTTCGACCACGTCCTCCTCGTCCAGCCGTTCCAGGGCGAGCTGCACCATGCCGACGGCGCCCTCGACGATGCGCTGGCGGGCCGCCACCACCGCGCCGGCCTGCTGGCGGCGCAGCATCGCCTGCGCGATCTCCGGCGCGTACGCCAGCCTGGTGATCCGGGACTCGATGATCGTCACTCCGGCGGAGGCGACGCGCTGCGCCAGCTCCTGCGACAGCTTGGCGGTGATCTCGTCGGCGTTGTCGCGCAGCGACAGCCGCTCGTGCGAGTCGTAGGGGAAGCTGCCGGCGATGTGCCGGACGGCCGCCTCGGTCTGGAACGCCACGAACTCCACGAAGTCGTCCACGGCGAACACCGCGCGCGCGGTGTCCTTGACCTGCCACACCACCACGGCGGAGATCTCGATGGGGTTGCCGTCCAGGTCGTTGACCTTGGCCAGGCCCGTCTCGTGGTTGCGGATCCTGGTGGAGATCCGCTGCCGCTGGGTGATCGGGTTGACCCAGCGCAGCCCGTCGTTGCGCACGGTGCCGACGTAGCGGCCGAGCAGTTGCAGGACGCGGGACTCGTTGGGCGCGACCGCGGTGAGCCCCGCGGCGACCACCAGCCCGCTCAGGACCAGCAGGACGCCCAGGACGATCCCGACCGCGACGCCGGCGGTCCCGCCGGAGGCGGGGCCGAGGACGAGGGCCAGCACGCCGATCAGGATCAGCAGCAGGGCCAGGCCGAGCATGGGCCAGCCGTTGGCGTCCTTGGCCGGCCGCTCGGTGATCGCGGGACTGGGCATGTCGGGCACGCCGGCGGCGGTGGGGGGTTCGGTCATGGGGTCCTCCTCGCGCATGGCACCAAGCTAGCAATGTGATATCACTTTTTCAAGACGGTGCCCGCCGGGGATCCCGCGACCGCCTCCTCGGCCTCGTCGCCGGTCTCGATCATCTTCGGGACGTCCCGCAGCGCGACCAGGGCGAACACGGCGACGGCCGCGGCGAGCCCCGCGCTGCACGCCAGCGCGGCGTGCATGCCGTTCATGAAGGCGTCCCGCGCCGCGCCGGCCACCGGACCCGCCAGCCGCGCGGGCAGCACGGCGGCGGCGCCGATCGCCCCGCTCAACGAGTCACCGGCGGCGTGCGCGGCGCCCGCGGGCAGCCCCTCGGGCAGGGCGACGGTGCCGCGGTAGACGGCGTTCAGGACGCTGCCCAGCACCGCGAGCCCCAGCGCGCCGCCCAGTTCGGTGCCGGTCTCGGACGTCGCGGACGCCGCGCCGGACCGTTCCTTCGGCACGGTCGCCAGGATGGTGTCGCCGGTGATGGTCAGCGCCATCCCCATCCCCACGCCCGACATGAGGAAGAGCGGCACCAGCACGCCCCAATAGGAGGTGTCCTGCCCGATGCCCACGCACAGCGCGTACGCGGTCGCGGCGATCACCAGCCCGGCCGCCACCACGCGCGCGCGGCCCAGCAGTCCGATCAGCGGCGGGGCCAGCGCCGCGCCGCCCGCCATCGCGCCCACCGCGCCGGGCAGGCCCGCGAGCCCGGCCCGCAGCGGCGACCACTCCAGCACCTGCTGGAAGTACAGGGAGAAGATCAGCGACTGGGCGACCAGCGCGAACATCGCGAACATGCCGGTGAGCACCGAGCCGGTGAACGCGATCCGCCGGAACAGCCCCAGGTCCAGCAGCGGCTCGTCCAGCCGGGACTGCCGCCACGCGAACGCGGCGAGCGCGACCAGCCCGCCCGCGGCCGGGGCGAGCACCCCGGTGCCGGGGTCGCCGCCCGCCGCCGCCTCCTTGATCGCGTACACCAGCCCCAGCGTGCCCGCGACCGACAGCGGCACGCTCACCAGGTCGAGCCGTCCGGGACGGCCGCTCCGGGACGACTCGGGCAGCACGAACGGCCCGGCCACCAGGACCACCAGCATCACCGGCACGTTGATGAGGAACACCGAACCCCACCAGAAGTGGTTGAGCAGGGCGCCCCCGGCGACCGGGCCGAGCCCGACCGCCAGCCCCCCGATCCCCATGAACGCGCCGATCGCCATGGTGCGTTCCTTCGAGTCGGTGAAGGCCCGGCGGATCAGCGACAGGCCCGAGGGCATCAGCGTCGCCCCCGCCACGCCCAGCAGGAACCGGGCCGCGATCAGGATCTCGGCGGTGCCCGCGTACGCGGTGAGGGCGGAGGTCGCGCCGAACAGCGCGGTGCCGATCAGCAGCAGCCGCCGGTGCCCGATCCGGTCGCCGATACCGCCCATCGTGATCAGCAGCCCGGCGAGCGCGAACCCGTAGGCGTCGGCGATCCACAGGATCTGCCCGGCGGACGGGTTCAGGTCGGCCGTCAGATGCGGGATGGCCAGGTTCAGCGCGGTGAGATCGACGTTCGGCACCAGCGCGAGCAGCGCGCAGATCACGAACGTGCCCCATTTGCGGGTGTTGCCGAAGGTGCGAGAGGTCGTGTTCATGCCGTCGACGGTCGCGGGCGCCGCTCACCGTCCACGCACCGTCCGCTGACGGCCTCGCATCACACGGTCAGCGGGGTCACATGGTCAGCGCCTCCGCCAGGGCCCGGTCGGCGGGCAGGGCGGCGCCGCGGGCGCGCGCCGCCTCGTACGCCTCCTCCCCGAGCCGGCGGCGCGCCCCCGCCTCCACCCGGGCCAGGTCGCGGGGGAGGAGGTCGCCGCGCAGGGCGGTCGCCGACCCGATCAGGAACGCGGCCCGCTCGCCGTCGCCCTCCAGCAGCGCGACATCGGCGAGCGCCACCAGCGCTTCGGGCCGGTTGGTGAAGACCGGGTGGTCCACCGTCATCTCCAGCGCCTGCCGCAGCCTGGAACGCGCCTCGTCCGCGTCCCCCCGTGCCAGGGCGACCCAGGCCAGCCCGACGTGGGCGCCCGCGCGGATGGCGGAGGCGATGAACCGTTCCGAGTACGCGTCCAGCACCTGCTCATACCGCCGCCGTGCCTCCGGCATGTCGCCCCGCAGCCGGGCCACCTCCCCGAGCCCGTGGAAGGCCGCGGCCACCTTGTCACCCGCCCCCGCGCGGCGCGCCAGCCCGGCGGCCCGGTCGAAGTCGGCGAACGCGGCGTCCAGCTCGCCGGCCTGGAGGTGCACCCAGGCGCGGCGGTTCAGCAGATCGGAGTGCTCCTCCAGGGCGCCCAGCTCGCCGACCAGCTCCAGCGCCTCGCTGAGCAGCGCCATGGCCCGTTCCCGGTCGCCGCGCCCCGCCGCGAGCTGCGCCAAGGGGTCCAGGGTGTTCGCCACGCCCCACCGGTCGCCGAGCGCCCGGAACCCCTCCAGCGCCCGCTCCGCGCAGCGTTCCGCCTCCGCCATGTCACCGCTGAACTGGGCCATGAACCCGTCGCTCATGTCGAGCAGCGCCCGCGACCAGGCGTCGCGGCCCACCTGCGCGTCGACCGCCTCCGCGACCGAGCGCTCCGGACCCGCCGTCAGCGCCCACAGCACGATCACCGCCGGGTACTCCAGCTGCCTGCGCGTCGCCGCCATCTTCTCGGTGGCCAGGTCGAGCGCGGCCGACGCCTCAGGGCCCGTCGCCCCGGCGGACAGCGCGTTCGTGACGCACAGGACGTACTCCTCGTCGCAGCCCTCCGGCGGATCCAGGCCGACCGCGTCCAGCAGCGCGATCGACAGCGGCCCCGCCTCGACCCGTCCCCGCAGCCACCAGTACCAGGCCAGCGCCGCCGCCAGCCGCAGGGCGGTCACCAGATCCCCGGACCGGATGCACCGGCGTAGCGCGGCGTGCGGCTCGGCGTGCTCGCCGGTCAGCCGCGCCAGCCACTCCATCTGGCCCGGCCCGCGCAGGTGCGCGTCGGCACGGCGGGCCAGGTCCAGGTAGTACGCGGCGTGGGCGGCGGTGATCCGGCCAGCCTCCCCGGCCTCCTCCAGCCGTTCGGCGCAGAACGCGCGCACCGTGCCCAGCATCCGGTACCGGGTGCCGTCGGCTTGCAGCAGCGACTTCTCCACCAGCCCGGACAGCAGGTCGTCGGTGCCGTCGCCCGTCCCGCACACGTGCTCGGCCGCGTCCAGCGTCGCGCCGCCCGCGAACACCGAGAGGCGCCGCGCCAGCGTCCGCTCGTCCTCGCCGAGAAGATCCCAGCTCCACTCGACCACCGCCCGCAGCGTCCGGTGCCTCCGCGGCGCCGACCGGTCACCGCGCGACAGGAGCCGGAACCGGTCGTCCAGGCGCCGCGCCACCTCCTCCACCGGCAGCGAGCGCAGCCGCGCCGCCGCCAGCTCGATCGCCAGCGGCAGCCCGTCCAGGGCCGAGCAGATCCGCGCCACCTCGCCCACGTTGCCGGACGTGATCTCGAAGCCCGGACTCACCGCCGCCGCCCGATCCCTGAACAGCCGGATCGCGGCGTACCCCGCGGCCTCCACGGCCCCGGCGCCCTCCGGCGGCAGCTCCAGCGGCGGCACCGGCCGCAGCGCCTCCCCGGTGATCCCGAGCGCCTCCCGCCCGGTGGCCAGGACCCGCAACCCCGGCAGCGCCCCGAGGAGCCGGTGCGCCAGCCGCGCCGCGGCCTCCACCACGTGCTCGCAGTTGTCCAGCACCAGCAGCGTCCGCCGCCCGTCCAGCGCCATGACCAGCCGGTCCACCGGATCGGCCTGCGGCGCGCCGGGCGGCAGGGCGCTCTCCCTCAGCCCCAGCGCTCCCAGCACGGCCCGCGGCACCTCGGCGTCCTCGCCCACCTGCGCCAGGTCCACGAAACACACGTCGCCGTCCGCCCGTTCCGCGGCCTCCAGCGCCAGCCGCGTCTTGCCCGCACCGCCCGGCCCGAGCAGCGTGACCAGGCGTCCCTCGGCCAGCATCTTCCCGACCCTGGCCAGCTCCTCGTCCCGCCCGACGAAGCTGGTCAGCGGCACGGGCAGCCGCCTCCGCTCCGCCGCCCCCGCCTCACCGCGCAGGATCGCCAGATGGATCTCCGCCAGCTCGGGCGACGGGTCGGCCCCCAGCTCCTCGGCCAGCAGCCTGCGCCCCTCCTCGTACACCGCCAGCGCCTCGCCCTGCCGCCCGCTCGCGTACAGGGCCCGCATCAGCAACCCCCGCGCCCGCTCCCTCAACGGACGCGCCGCGACCAGCCCCCGCAGCTCGTCGATCGCCTTGGCGTGATCGCCCGCGCCGATCTCCTCCTCGGCGCAGTCCTCGACGGCCGAGTCCCTCAGCTCCTCCAGCCGCACCACCTGCGCCGCCGCGAACGGCGCCCGCACATCGGCCAGCGCGGGCCCGCGCCACAGCTCCAGCGCCTCCCGCCCCCGTCCCTCCCGGACGAGCCGCTCGAACCGGTGAACGTCCACGTCCTCCCGCGACACGTTCAGCCGGTAACCCGCGGGAAGCCCCTCCACCAGCGCCGGGTCACCCAGCCCCCGCCGCAGCCTCGACACCTGGGACTGCAACGCGTTCGCGGCCCCGGCGGGCGGCTCCTCCCCGTACAGCCCGTCGATCAGCCGTTCCGTACTGACAACCCGTCCGGCGTCCAGAAGCAGCATCGCCAGCAGCGCCCGCACCCGAGGCCCGCCCACCGACACGCCCCGCCCCCCGACCCGCACCTCAAGGGTCGTGGCGCAGAACGGCAGGTCCTGC